>DVNB01000107.1 GCA_018714695.1 Candidatus Ornithomonoglobus merdipullorum
TATTTAAAGGTAAAGGAGCTTGTGTCGAGCGATGAGGATACGGGCGAGCCGCCGGTGTATTCGCTTGTGATACCGAATGTGGAGATATTGAGCTGCTATAAGCAGATCATAATAGAGTATTTCAATACGTACAAGTCTGCGGTGAACAGAGACGAGCTGTACAAGGCTCTGCTTGCGGGAGACGCGGAATGCTTTGCAGATATCATAACGGAGCTTTTGAAGAAGAGCATAAGCTATTACGACAACGCGGAGCAGTTCTATCACGGTCTCATAGCCGGGCTTTTGGCGAACAATATATATTATAAAATGGTATCGAACCGCGAGACCGGGACGGGACGCAGCGATCTTATCCTGTACCAGAAGGATAGGTTTATAAATGCTGTGATAATTGAGTTCAAGGTGTGCGGAAAAAATGAGGCGATAGATGATGCGGCAAGGCGCGCATTAAAGCAGATAGACGAGCGTGATTACGCGGCGGAGGCGCGCGAGCAGGGTTACAGGAACATAATCAAATACGGCATAGCGTTCAAGGATAAGGTGTGCTTTGCCGTAACGGAATAAAGAAAGCAGACTGCATACAAAGCGTATGGCTTTGACCGCAGTCTGCTCTTTTTATTTTTCAAGTCCGTAAAAATCATCGAAGAAGCCGGGATAGCTCACGTCAACACATGACGCATCGTCAAGCGTGGATCCGCCCTCGGCGAGCTGAGCGAGTATAGCGAGGCTCATCGCCATACGATGATCGCCATATGTTGAGAATTCCGCACCGTGTATCGTCCTGCCGCCGTTTATTATCATTCCGTCGTCGGTCTCTGTTATATCAACGCCTGCCTTTTTAAATTCGTCAACTACCGCTCTTATCCGGTTTGTCTCTTTGATCTTTAGCTCCTGAGCGTCGCGTATGACCGTTTTACCGTTTGCGAACACTGCCGCCGCGGCTATTACCGGAAGCTCGTCAATGAGTCTCGGTATCAAAGCGCCGCCTATTTCCGTGCCGTGCAGGGATGAGGTCCTTACGGCCATGTCTGCCGTAGGCTCACCGCCCTCTGTGCGCTCGTTGAAGACGGAAATATCTGCACCCATTGCCTTCATAACATCGATGATACCGGTCCTTGTCGGGTTTATCCCGACATTTTTTATTGTGATCTCCGAATCCGGCATGATTGCGCCCAGGACAATGAAGAATGCCGCCGAGGATATGTCTCCGGGAACGGTCACATCCTGCGGAGCAAGGCGATCTGTTTTGCCGACCCTTACAGTGAGCCCGTCGACTGCTATATCCGCGCCCATTGCGCCGAGCATCAGTTCGGTATGGTCGCGCGATTTTTCGATCTCGTGTATCACCGTTTCGCCTTCGGCATAAAGTCCCGCAAGGATAATTGCGGTCTTTACCTGAGCGGATGCCACAGTCATGCTATAATCTATGCCGTGAAGCTTTGTGCCGTGTATGATAAGCGGGCAGTATTCGTTTTCTATATCTGCTCCCATAAGCGAGAGCGGCTTTGTAACCCTTCCCATTGGTCTTTTGCAGATGGATGCGTCACCGGTTATCTCGGCGTCGAACGGCTGTCCGGCGAGAATGCCGCAGAGAAGACGCGTGGTCGTGCCGCTGTTTCCCGTATAAAGCGTCACCTTCGGCGCGCGGAGACCGTGAAGTCCGTTTCCGTGTACCGTCAGGCTGTCGCCGTTATCGTCTATCCTTACTCCCATCTTTCTGAAGCAGTCTATCGTGGAGAGACAGTCCGCTCCGCGCAGAAAACCATTTATATGTGTTATACCGTCGGCGAGCGCTCCGAGCATAACGGCCCTGTGAGAGATCGATTTGTCGCCCGGAACGGTTATTTCGCCTTGTACGCGTTTCATTTTATGTATAAGCATTTATTTATCCCTTTCGAATTTTATAAGTATATTAAAATTATACCATAAATATTTATATATTACAAGCAAAAAAGTTATATTGTGTGGTGATCATGTGAAAAATTCGTTTATTGCCGGGGCTGCTGTGCTTATGGTTGCCAATGCGGTTTCGAAGATACTTGGCGCCGTGTTCAAGATACCGCTCACCTATATAGTCCATGAGGAGGGCATGGCGGTATATAACACGTCGTTTTCCGTGTATGTGATGTTTCTTTCATTCATCGTATCGGGTATGCCGTTTGCGGTCCAGAAGCTCACTGCGGTGGCATATGCAAGAGGTGACGCACCGCGGGCGAAGAGGACGGTCATTATCGCTACGGTCATTCTTGCCGCTGCAGGCATAGTCGGTTCAACGGCATTGTGGTTCGGTGCGGAATTTTTTGCGCTTGCCATGAAAGAGGAACGGGCGGTATGGGCGATAAAGGCTCTTGCTCCGTCTGTGCTGTTTGTAGCGCTGGGAACGGCGGTGAAAAGCGGTTTTCAGGGAAGGTCGGATATGGTGCCTACCGCTGTGTCACAGGTCATAGAAGCGGCTGTGAAGCTTGCTGCGGGATACGCTTTCGCGGTATGGCTTGCGGATTACGGCACGCGGTACGCGGCGGCGGGCGCGGCGGCGGGAGTGAGCGTCGGAGAGCTTATAGCAACGGTGATGCTTATGATATGGTATGCGGCGTCATCTAAGGGAGGCGGCATATGCAAGGCGGGAAAACGGGAGATATCCGCAGGACTTTTATCAATAGCCGCTCCGATGCTTCTGATGTCCGTAATAGGCTCTTTTTTGTCTGTCTGTGAGACGTCGCTTCTCAGGATGAGCCTGCTGAGGGCGGGGATGAGTGCGGAAGAGGCACGTTTCGTCTACGGCTCGTATACCGGATATGCATTGACGATCCTGAATCTGCCGTCGGGACTTCTTGCCACGCTCGGCGTAAGTGTTATCCCGCTTGCCGCAGGCGCCGCGGAGCGCGGAGATACACTCCGGATACGGAGCGTTACCGCAAGAGGGCTATCGGTGGCTGCCGCTGCGGGCACGCTTTTTTCGGTGCTCCTGTTCTGTTTCGGAAAAGAGGCATTGTACATACTGTTTAAAAACACCAATTCGGCAGACATGTTGAGGCTTGCAGCTCCATCTGTGCTTTTTATATGCATAATGCAGCTCGGAGGCGCTGTTTTACAGTCGGTGGGACATATAGGCAGGGCTTTTGCGGCGTCTGCCGCGGCAGCCGTGATAAAGATCATTTTTACCGTCATACTTGTCCCTATCCCCGGGATAAACATATATGGTGCCGTGATAGGCTCGGACATAGGAGCTCTTGCCGGCGCCGTGATAAATCTTGTGAATATATCCAGATACACAGACTTAAAACGCGAATATACGGGGATAATTATAATACCGGCAGCGGCGGCAGCGGCCGCGCTTGCCGCGCTCGGTCCGGTGAGGATGATATTCGGCGCATTGGAGAACATTTTTTTCCGAACGGCTGCGGAAGGCGCGGCGGTAGCGCTTGTGTTTGCAGCGGTGTTTTGTATCTTCGGCGGCATGAAAAATATCCGATAGGGCTTGAATTCCTTGTGCATATCTGGTATAATTGACATGACAAATTTTTTATGGGAAGGTATGATCCGAAGATGGAATTAAAGGACAAATACAGTATACAGGATCTTATCGACATAGTAGTAAGACTGCGCCGTCCCGACGGATGTCCGTGGGATAAGGTACAGACACATCAGTCGATAAAGAAAAGCATGATAGAGGAGACATATGAAGCGATAGATGCGCTCGATTCGGGTGACGATCATACGTTTGCCAATGAGCTCGGCGATGTGCTTTTGCAGGTGGTGTTCCACTCGGTAATGGCAGACGAGCGCGGCGCGTTTGATTTCGACGACGTCGTAAAGGAGATATGCACAAAGCTCATAACGCGCCATACGCATGTTTTCGGGGCAGATAAAGCAGGAAACGAGGAGGAGGCGCTCACAAACTGGGAGAAGAACAAGAAGAAGGAAAAGAACATCGGTACCTATACGGGCGTTTTAAAGGATGTTCCGAAGCATCTCCCGGCTCTGATGCGTGCCGAGAAAATACAGAAAAAGGCGCGCGGCTTCGGCTTTGACTGGGAGAGCATAGACGGGGTTTTCGATAAGGTGAAGGAGGAGACCGATGAGCTCTCGGAGGCTGTTGGAGAAAGCGAGGAGAGGATACGCGAGGAGTACGGCGATCTGCTTTTTGCTGTAGTAAATCTCGGGAGATTCCTTGGGACCGATCCGGAAACTTCGCTCACTGCGGCATCAAACAAGTTCATAAACAGGTTTGAAAAGATGGAGGAGCTTGCCCGGAAGGATGGGAAAGATTTTGCTGCGCTTACGCCGGATGAGCAGAATGAGCTCTGGGATCAGGCAAAAAGTTCATAAAAAAAGAAAAAACAGTATATAATATCGGGATGCAAACTGTTCTTTTTGAGGATATTGCTTCTAAAAGCAAAAAATATTGAGATTTGCTATTGACAATCGGAACATTTTGTAATAAAATAATGTTTGTATTTGACGGCAGGATTTCAGACACCGTCAAACAAATCATATTACTTTACTATTCGTAGGAGGAAAAAACATGAATAAACATGAATTGATCTCGGCTATTGCACAGAGCGCCGAATTATCAAAGAAGGATGCGGAGAATGCATTGGCGGCGGCGATAAATGCGATATCAAAGGCTCTTGCAGAGGGAGACAAGGTTCAGATTGTTGGTTTCGGAACATTTGAGGTAAGAGAGAGAGCGTCAAGAACCGGTAAGAATCCGAGGACCGGAGAGACAATTGAAATAGCGGCATCAAAGGTACCGGCATTCAAGGCAGGCAAGCCGTTGAAGGATTTGGTAAACGCTTAATCCGGACAATTACAAAAAGCTGACCGCCATTCCTCGGGATGGCGGTTTTTATATACCAGGAGAAAGGGATATCAATATATGAGAATAGACAAGTATTTAAAGGTCTCACGGCTTATAAAGCGCAGGTCCGTAGCTAATGAGGCATGCGACAGCGGAAGGATCTCGGTAAACGGGAGACCGGTAAAGGCGTCATACGACGTAAAGATAGGCGACGTTATAGAGATAACGCTGGGAGAGCGTGTGAACAGCTATGAGGTCACGGCTCTTGCCGAGCATGTTTTAAAGGGCGATGCCGCATCTCTTTATAAGCCTCTCTGATCAAGGATTTATGTTCTATGGGCGCGGCGCGCGGAATATAGTATAATATCAGCCCCGCGCTGAATATTATACCGGGAGGTGCTGCCGTCATGGTAAAAACCGAAAAAAGGACCGAGACGAACAAGAGCTTTGCGGGGGCGCATTCGCTTATGATAGAGGACAGGGAAAGAATGACCCTTGCCGGAGTGACTGAAGTGAGCGGATTTTCCGAAAGTGCGGTCTCGCTCAAGACTCTGTGCGGAGCGCTTATGATAAAGGGTAAGAACCTGACGATAAGCAGGCTCAATACGGAGACCGGCGAATTGTTTGTAAGCGGTGAGATAACGTCCGTGCAGTATTTTAAGGACAGCAGGAAGAAGGGCTCGCTGCTGGAAGGTCTGTTCAAATGAAGGGCGATGCCGCGGCGTTTCTTCTTTCGGCAGCATGCGGCGCCGCGCTTTTGCTCATATGGGACATTTTTCACGGACTAAGGAGAGTGTTTTTCAAGGGTGTTTTCATGAATACGATCCTTGACGCGGCATGGTGGGCATGCGCGGCGATACTGCCGGTCCTGTGCCTTTGGAACACGAATTCGATGAGGTTCCGCTTTTTTGAGCTGTTCGGCGCCGCGTTGGGAGGAATATTGTATTATCTTACAATTTCCAGCACGGTAAGAAGCATTTTCTGCGTCATTTTCGGGTTATTTTTAAAATTATTTAAAATATTTTTCAAAATACTCTTGACACCGGCGGGGTTTTTGTATAAAATTTTAATAGCGGTGTTTGTGCGTCCCATAAAACTCATATTCGCGCGGACGCGGAAACAAAAGTGAATTTTCAAAAGGCGCCGCGCTGCGGTGCCGATGTTCAGATTAGGAGGCGTATCATGATACGGCTTAAAAAGAATGCTTTCGGCTTTCTGTCGAGGCATAAAAAAGGCGTCCTGTTATGGGCTGTGATCTTGGCTTCGGGCGGAATGATATTCAGAGGCGCGATACAGAAGCCTCAGATAGACCGGTATGAGGCGGAGATCGAGGATCTTGACAGGAAGATAGCCGAGGAAAAGGAGCGGCAGAACGAGATAGACGATCTGCGCGAAAAGGTCAATACTGACGAGTACATAGAACGAATAGCGTCTGAGAAGCTGGGGCTCGTAAAGAGCAACGCAAAGATATTTGTAGACATTTCAGACGAAGACTGACGGGGGTAAAGCTTGATGGCGGTGTTGGATAGCATTGTTGAAGGAAAGGTTACGGGAATCGTGCCGTTCGGCGCGTTTGTTGATATAGGCTCGGGGGAGTCCGGGCTTGTGCATATTTCGGAGCTTTCGAGCAGTTATGTGAGCGATATTAGTTCGTTCATAAAAAAAGGTGACCGTGTAAAAGTTAAGGTCATACGCATAGATGATAAGGGAAAGATCAGCCTGTCGATTAAGCAGGCGGAGAAGGAAACGCGCGAGAAGGAGAAGAGCCGTCCGAAGCCGAGTCCGAGACCGGATTCGTTTGACTGGAGCGCGCGCCCCGCGCAGGAGCTGTCGTTTGAAGACAAGCTGTCAAGATTCAAGCATGAAAGCGAAGAAAAAATACGTGACAGCAGGCGCAGAATGGAAAACAAGCGCTCGGGCGGCTATTCGAGAAGAGGCGGCTATTGATCCCAGCTGTGCGGCTGTTATTTTGAGATTGAATATTCTAAAGCGCGGATGAGATCGTTTGATTTTATCCGCCTTTTTTCAGAGAAAGAGTGGTTTTTTGAATACAAAAACGAAAGAACTGCGAAGCGAGAGGACGGGCATTATAAGGGGACGTATAATACCGTTTCTCGGCGCGCTGGCGGTGTTTCTGGTATGCCTTGCCGTGCTTTACGGAGGCGAGAACGTTGGGCTCAGCGATAACGGTGATTTCAGACGCGTACTGCTTACGAACAAGATAGGTTATGCAGATGAGGACGATCACTATTATCTGTTCAAGCAGGATTACGTGATGGATCTCAATGGAGCCGACAACGTTTTTTCGGCGATGTATGAAGCATGGCAGACGAGCGACGAGGAGTTTTATTCCTCCCCGCAGTTTTTGATAATAAAGCTGTCAAAGGAGATGAATGTGATAGCGAACGCCGTGACGGGACGGCCGCTTAACGAATACGACATATCCTGTATGGCGGTCATATACATATTTATGCTCTCGGTGGCGGCGTGGGTGATATTCACTTTTTTTGCCGATGCAAAGCTGCGTGTGAGGGCGCCGGTGTTTTTGCTGTTTATATTTATGTTCTGTGACGCGGGATATCTTCTGTATTTCAATTCGTTTTACGGCGAGGCGCTGCAGTATACGGCGCTTATGATGCTTATAGCGTTCGGGATGCTGATATATAAACGGCCGAGCGTGCCAAAAGCAATAGGCTTTTTCGTGTCGCTGTATTTCTTTGCGGGCGCGAAGCTTGCAAACATCCCGTTTTCTCTTATCGCTGCGCTGCTTGCGGTGCTTATCGTGATAATGAGGAAGGATGTGCTTTTCAAGCTCGGCGTTATTGTGTCGGCTCTCGTATGTATAATATGTATTGCAGGGCTTTACAGCTCGATACCCGACTGGATGAATCGTGACACGACGTATCAGGCGGTGTTCTTTGGGATACTGAAGGAGAGCGACGATCCGGCGGCTGATCTGGCGGAGCTGGGTGTGGACGAAAAATATGCCGTGCTCGCAAACACCCATGCGTATATGGACGAAGAGGAATATCCCATAGACATAGGCTCTGAGGAGTTTGAACGAGACTTTTACGACAAGGTAAAAAAGACGGATCTTGTGAAGTTTTACCTGCACCATCCCGTGAGGTTCGTTGAGAAGCTTTCCTTGGCGATAGACAATTCCGCGTATATACGTCCGCCGGGACTCGGCAACTCCGCGGAGGTGCCTATGGAGTTTACGGATAAATGGAGCGGATGGTCATCGATAAGGGTGGCGCTCAAATTTCTGTATGAGCCGTGGGTGGTTTTTGCGGCGTTTATATTCATAACGGCTTATATGGTGTTTATGAATGTGTTTTACATCCACAACCATAAGATAGAGAGCCCGAAACGCAAATATATGATATGCGCACTGGATATATTAATACTGGGACTGTGGATAAACCTTGTTCTGCCGGTGCTGACAAACGGCGAGGCGGATCTGGCGAAGCATATGTTCCTGTTTATAAATTGTATAGACATACTGTTTTTCGTATGCATTATGGGTATAGTGACGGCGCCGCTCAAGAGGTTTATCGGTTCTCTGATCGCAATGGCGGTATTGTCGGGCTTATTTTACATCCGGATCCCGAACGATACGATGGAATTCGGACGGTTCAACGGTGAGCCGGTCACATGGGAGATAGCGGAGAGGTATAACGACGGTACGATGCTTCTTGTGACCAAGGACTGTATAGGGTATATGCCGTTTGACGACAGCGGCAACGACTGGGAGTCGAGCGACCTTAGAGCATGGCTCAACAGCGGCTTTCTGGCAGACTTTACAGATGCCGAAAGGGAGAAAATAATGCGTGTGACAAATGAGGTCGTGCTCTCGTACGACCGTAGAGACAGCGCGGCGGCCGGAAACCATGCCCACTACTGGAATTATACACGCGAGCTTGTCGGCGATCTGAGCAAGACGGCATATCATTATTATCTTGACGACAGTGTGTTTATACCAACGCTCGACATGATGGAGGATATCAATGTGCCGGACGAGTATTGGATATTGTGCCCATACACCGGTAACGGCTATATGGAGCGGTTCATGAATAACGATGGCTTCGTTCTTCATACGGATGTGAGAAACGAAAAGGGAGTAAGGGCAGTTATACGTTATATTGCGGAATAGAGGCACGTTTTTGGAAAGGAGCGGCAATGGACAGAGACAATTTTACCATGCTCACAGATTTCTATGAGATGACCATGGCTAATGGATTTTTCAACGAGGGCTTCAAGGACAGGATAGTCTATTTCGATATGTTTTTCAGGACTATTCCCGATGGCGGGGGATTCGCCGTGATGGCGGGTGTCGAGCAGATGATCGAGTATATGAAATCCTTGAGGTTTACGGAGGATGATATAGAATATCTGCGAAGCAAGAACATGTTTTCCGAAGGTTTTCTGGAGTATCTGAGAGATTTCAGATTTGAATGCGACGTCTGGGCGGTCCCGGAGGGGACGCCTGTATTTCCCGGCGAGCCTCTTGTTACGGTGCGGGGGCCCGCTATACAGGCGCAGTTTGTTGAGACGATGATACTTCTGACGATCAATTATCAGACGCTTATTGCTACAAAAGCCAACAGGATAGCAAGAGCCGCCGAAGGAAGAGCGGTAATGGAATTCGGCGCAAGACGCGCCCAAGGAGCGTACGCTGCCGTATACGGCGCGAGAGCGGCATATATAGCCGGATGTGCCGGAACATCAAATGTGCTTACCGATCAGAAATACGGCGTGCCGGCTTTGGGCACGATGGCGCACAGCTGGGTACAGATGTTCGACAGCGAGCTTGAAGCGTTTAAGGCGTATGCGCGCACTTATCCGGACGATACCACGCTCCTTATAGACACATACAATGTTTTAAAATCGGGTCTCCCTAATGCGATAAGAACGTTTGACGAGGTCTTAAAGCCAATGGGTAAACGTCCGAGGGGCGTAAGGATAGATTCAGGCGACATAACATATCTTTCGAAAAAGTGCCGTGCCATGCTTGACGAGGCAGGTTATCCCGATTGTACGATAGTGGCGTCAAATTCGCTTGATGAGTACATTATACGCGACATGCTCATACAAGGTGCAAGGATTGACTCGTTCGGTGTCGGAGAACGGCTCATAACCTCACGGTCCAATCCGGTCATGGGCGGTGTCTACAAGCTTTCCGGTGTGGAGGATGACAACGGAAATATAATACCGAAAATAAAGATAAGCGAGAATGTCGCAAAGATAACGACGCCATGCTTCAAACAGGTGTACAGGCTCTACGACGGGGCGACGTCGAAAGCTATTGCCGATGTTATAACGCTCCATGACGAGAAAATAGATTCGTCGGAGCCGTACGAGATATTCGACCCGGAATTCACATGGAAGCGCAAGCGTGTCACGGATTTCTTTGCGAGACCGCTTTTAAAAAGAATGTTCAGAAAGGGAGAGTGTGTGTACGATCCTCCGTCTATCGATGTACTGCGTGAATACTGCGGTATGCAGGTGGACGGGCTTTGGGACGAGCTCAAGCGTTTCGAAAATCCGCATAAGTATTATGTGGATCTTTCCGAGAAGCTCTGGAAGATAAAGAATGAAATGATACGTATGCACACCGTCGAATAATATGGAGACAAAGATATTAAAGACGGATGATGAGTCTATTGCAGAGGCGGGAAGGATCGCGGCTCAGGGCGGGCTTGTGGCATTCCCGACCGAGACCGTATACGGTCTTGGTGCCTCGGCATATGACGAAACATCGGTGGCGAGAATCTATGCGGCAAAGGGCAGACCGTCCGACAATCCGCTGATAGTGCATATAGCCGATATTTCCGATATAGACAGGCTTGCGGAGAGTGTCAGTGCGGAGGCAAGACGGCTCACAGAGGCGTTCATGCCCGGTCCGTTCACGATAATATTGAAAAAGAGCCCGTTGGTTCCGGATGCCGTAACGGCGGGGATGGATACGGTGGGAATAAGATTCCCGGAGAATGATACGGCACAGCGTTTTATAAGGGCGGCGGGAGTGCCTATAGCAGCCCCGAGCGCGAATCTGTCCGGAAAGCCGAGCCCGACGGAGGCGAAACACGTCATAGATGATATGACCGGCAGGATAGATGCTGTAATAGACGGCGGGAGCTGCAGCGTCGGTGTGGAATCAACTATAGTAGACGCATCGGGAGCTGTTCCGGTCGTGCTGCGGCCGGGCGGAGTGACGTATGAGGAGCTCACGGCGGTCGTGCCGGAGACGGTTATCGATCCTCACATACTGGAATCTATAGGCGAGGGTGAGCGGCCCAAATGTCCGGGTATGAAGTATAAGCATTATGCGCCGGATGCCGAAGTGACTGTGATCGAGGGCGCAATGGACGCGGTGAAAAAAAAGATAGACGAGCTGCTTTTAAAAAACAGCGGCAAGGTCTGCGGAGTGCTCACTATGTCAGATAACGCATATGACAGTGCCGTCATACTCTGTGCGGGCAAAACCAACCGCGAGTATGCCAAAAATCTGTTCTCGTGTCTGCGCGAGTTTGACAAGCTCGGAGCCGAGATCGTGTTTGCTGAGTTCGAGGAGCGCGACGGTTACGGCCTCGCGGTCAGGAACCGGCTTTACAAGTCGGCTGCGCAGCGCGTGATACGTGTGTGAAATCAGGAGGCATGTTATGGATAACAAAAAGGAACCTATGAAGATATTGTTTGTCTGCACCGGTAATACATGCCGAAGTGCTATGGCGGCGGCTATGCTCAATGACATAGCTGTAAAGAATGATCTTAATGTACTTATAGACAGCGCCGGTGTGTTTGCGGAGGTCGGCGGTAAGGCTGCCGATGAAGCGATAGCGGCGATGGAAAGACGGGGTATCGATCTCAGCGGACACAGGACGAAACCGCTTACGGACGAGCTCATTGACATGGCAGACGTGATACTTGTCATGACAGAGGCGCATAAGCAGCTTGTTGAATCTGTTGCTAAGGGAAAGGTACACACATTGCTTGAATATGCCGGAGGGGAAGGCGATATTTCAGATCCTTACGGCGGTGATGCCGAGGAATATGAGAGAACGGCTTCGGAGATATATGATGCTCTGGTGGATATAGCAGAAAAGCTTCCGGTGGAGCCGGAGGAATAAATTTATGTTTGGGGATGAGCAGGCTGGCTGTTTTGATAAGAAAGATGGTAAGGAGCGACCTTCATGATGTATCCGATCTTGATTTTGCTTCATTTGATACAGGCTGGACGGAGACGATGTATGAAGGCGAGCTTGAAAAGGAATTTTCGGTGTATTATGTTGCCGAGGAAAACGGCAGGATAATAGGCTATGCCGGTATATGGTGCATAATGGAGACGGCTGATGTTTCAAGGATAGCCGTTGCGGGAACGGAGCGCAGACGCGGTATAGGCGCGGCGCTTATGAGGTGCATCATAGCCGAAGCCGGACGGCGCGGCTGCGAGCGTGTGATGCTTGAGGTGAATGAGCAAAACGCTGCGGCGAGGCGTATGTATGAAGGCTTCGGCTTTAGGGCGATAGACTTAAGAAAGGGCTATTATGGGGACGGAAGCGCAGTTATTATGGAGCTTTGTCCCATAGCCGCTGCGAAAGGAGCTGAGAATTGAAAATGGACGGAGATATTCTGATACTTGGAATTGAGAGCTCATGCGATGAGACCGCGGCGGCAGTTGTAAAAAACGGCCGCGAGGTTCTTTCGAGTGTTATAAATACTCAGATAGACATACATAAAAAATATGGCGGCGTGGTACCGGAGATCGCGTCGAGGCGGCATATAGAGACCGTGAACGCGGTAATAGAGGAGGCTCTGGATAGGGCGGAGGTGACGTTTTACGATATTGACGCGATCGCGGTAACGTACGGTCCCGGGCTGGTCGGAGCGCTGCTGGTAGGCGTTTCGACTGCGAAGGCGCTCGCCTATGCGCTTAAAAAGCCGCTTGTGAACGTGAATCACATAAAGGGGCATATCTGTGCCAACTATGTTGCGCATCCCGAACTGGAGCCGCCGTTTACATGCCTTGTAGCGTCGGGCGGACACAGCCATATCGTATATGCCATAGATCATGTCAGCTATGAGATAATGGGTATGACGCGTGACGATGCTGCGGGCGAAGCGTTTGACAAGATAGCAAGAGTGCTGGGGCTGGGGTATCCCGGCGGACCGAAGATAGACGCGCTTGCAGCGGAGGGCGATCCTCATGCGGTCGAGTTCCCAAGGGTAAAGATGGCGGACGATTCGCTGGATTTCTCGTTCAGCGGGGTAAAGACTGCCGTTATAAATCATATCCACAAGCTTGAACAGCGCGGTGAGGATTACAGCAAGGCGGATATAGCCGCTTCGTTTCAGAATGCGGTAACTGACGCGTTGTGCTCGCATACGATCGAGGCGGCGTTAAGACGCGGAACAAAAACGATCGCGCTTGCAGGCGGAGTCGCCGCGAATTCGCAGCTCCGTTCGAAAATGAAGGACGAGGCTGCCGAAAAGGGCATAGGAGTGATCTTCCCGCCGCCGGTGCTCTGTACGGATAATGCGGTCATGATCGCGTCTGCGGGATATTTTGAATACATAAAGGGAACACGTGCCGATATGCGCCTTAATGCCGAGGCGGCGCTGAGTCTCTGAGGCGCGTGTCAGAGGAGGAAATATGGATAAACTGCGAGTTGATCTGGGAGTAAAATCATACGATATATATTTTTCGGACAAATTTATCGGGCTTGCGCAGGCGCTTCAAGATATAGGAGCGCCGAAGAAGCTGCTTATAGTTACCGATACGAATGTTAAAGAGCTTTATGCCGACGAAGTGAGCCGAATTCTCGGTGATGCCGGTTATGACTGTGCCGTATATGCATTCTCTGCGGGTGAGCAGAATAAGGAAATACAGTCCATACTCGGCATATGTGACGCGTGTATCAAGCACGGACTTGACAGAAAGAGCATGATAGTTGCTCTCGGCGGAGGAGTTGTGGGAGATATGGCGGGCTTTGCTGCGGCAATATATATGCGCGGCATAGATTTTATACAGGTCCCGACAACACTTCTTGCACAGTCCGACAGTTCTGTGGGCGGAAAGACGGGCATAGACTTTATGAGCGGCAAGAACATTCTCGGCGCTTTCCATCAGCCTAAACTGGTTTACATAAATGTAAGCACTTTAAAGACACTGCCGCAAAGAGAGTTTGTCTCCGGAATGGGTGAGGTGATAAAGCATGGTATAATCCGCGACGCTGATTTCTACAGATTTCTGAAGGAAAATGCCGATAAGGTCAGATCACTTGATCCGGAGATGCTCATAAAAATGGCAAAGCGCAACTGCGAGATCAAGGCAGAGGTGGTCGAGTGTGACGAAAAGGAGAATGGGCTGCGTGCCATACTCAATTTTGGGCATACTATAGGTCATGCGGCGGAATCGGCATTGGGATTCACGATGACGCACGGCGAGTGTGTTGGGCTCGGCATGGAGGCTGTGTTCAGCATTGCATTGAAGCGCGGGCTGGTAAGCCGTGAGGAGCTTGAGGATGTTGAGGCGACGCTTTCGGAGTACGGATTTTCGCTTAAGGCAAAGCTCCCGAAGCCGGAGGATATATATTCGTTCATGCTCCGCGACAAGAAAAAGGTGAACGGTAAGCTGAAATTTGTATTGCCGGTCCGTATAGGAGAAGTCATGCAGACAAGTGACGTCACAAAGGAAGAGATCTTTGACGCGATCTCATATATAACGGAGTGAGACGGATCGAAAGGGAAGATTATGAAGAATAAAAGTTTTGCGGCAGCGACCGTTATATGGGCGGTCGTTGCCGCTCTGATCATTGCCGCCGACAGGATATTGAAGCTTGTTGTAATGAATGGTTATGAGGAAGGTACGGTCATGGGAGAGCTTCCGGGTTTCTTTGACTTTATATATGTCAGAAATACAGGGGCGGCATTTTCTCTGTTCAGTGACATGACGCTGCTTCTCGGTATCGTGTCGGTACTGTTCTGTATATGTGTTGCTGTGTACTGGTTCATACGTAAGCCGAAGAGCAACATGAAACGCGCTGCGGTCGCTCTGCTGTTTGCGGGCGCGCTCGGAAATGCTGTAGACAGGATATTTTACGGATTTGTCGTAGATTTCATATCGTTAAAATGGTTCGATTTTCCCGTGTTCAATATTGCCGATATGTCCATAGTGATAGGCGCGGTTCTGGCAGTCGTATATGTGATATTCCTTGACAGGGAGACTAAAAATGAACATGACGGAGAAAATTGAGCTCACTGCCGGCGGCGATGCGTCGGGGATGAGGCTGGATAAATTTCTGGCGGAATTCGGAGGAATATCAAGAAATTACGCCTCAAAGCTCGCGGAATCGGGGTCGGTATTTGTAAACGGAGTGCCGGCGGGCAAGAAAGTTAAGCTTAAGGCGGGAGACACGGTGACGGCAGAGCTGCCGGAGCCGGAGCTTGCGGAGGCAATCCCGCAGGATATACCGCTCGACATAGTATACGAGGACGACTGTCTTATAGTGGTCAACAAGCCGCAGGGGATGGTAGTGCATCCGGCGCCGGGAAATCCTGACGGCACGCTTGTGAACGGACTGCTGCATCATTGCAGTCTAAGCAGCATAAACGGTGTAATAAGACCGGGGATAGTGCACAGGATCGATAAGGACACATCCGGCCTTCTTGTTGTGGCAAAGACGAATGAGGCGCACGAGGTGTTGAGCGCTCAGTTAAAGGAGCGAAAGGCGCTTAGGAGGTATTACTGTATAGTAAACGGGAACATAAAGGACGACGAGGGTACTGTTGACGCGCCGATAGGCAGGCATCCGGTCGATAGGAAGCGGATGGCGGTTATAGAGGGAGGCCGTGAGGCGATAACACATTATAAGGTGGTCGAGCGTTTCGGGCGGTATACGCTCGTTCAATGCACTCTTGAGACCGGGAGGACACACCAGATAAGGGTGCATATGGCGCATATCGGACACAGTATAGTAGGTGATCCTGTATACGGAATAAAGAAGGAGCGGTTTAAGACCAACGGACAGCTTTTGCACGCAAAGACCATAGGATTTTTACATCCTGTAACGGGTGAGATGATGGTATTTGATTCGGAGCTGCCGGAGTATTTTACCGTTGTCCTTGATAGGATAAGAACGTCGAACAGCTGATGATATTTTAAATTTTTTTTTAAAATTTTATCGCACATCTTGCTTTTTGCGTTCAAAAGGAGTATTATAGGTATAACGGCTGCAATTGCGCTGCCGGCAAAAAATATATGAGGATTAGGTATTTTTATGAAGAAGAAATTATGCGTTATATTCGGAGGGGAATCACCGGAGCATGATATATCGCTTAAGTCGGTAACATCTATTCTTAACAATCTCAATAAGGATAAGTATGAAATATATACGATAGGAATAACGAAGGATGGGAGATGGCTGCTTTATAGCGGCGATCTCCCGAAGATAGAAAGCGGCGAATGGGAGCGGGAGAGCGGAAGCTTAAAGCCAGCGTTCATATCACCCGATGCGTCGTGCGGAGGAATATTTGTGTTGGATAACGGTACATACAGCGTTATCGATATAGACGTGATATTCCCGGTCCTCCACGGTGAATACGGCGAGGACGGGACGGTGCAGGGACTGTTCGAGCTGTCGCACATACCGTATGTCGGGATGGGTGTGCCGGCGTCGGCGAACGCGATGGATAAGACGTTTTCGAAGATCGTGTTCGGCGCGGCGGGCATACCTCAGGCTGCGTGGGTCACGGCTGCGGCATCTGATGATTTTGAGTCAAAGGCAGACGAGATCGAAGAAAAGCTCGGTTATCCGTGCTTTGTAAAGCCTGCACGGACAGGATCTTCGGTGGGTATAGGAAAGGCACATGACAGAGCGGAGCTTATTGCGGCGCTTGACAATGCGGCAAAATTCGACAGAAAGATACTTGTCGAGGAGCATATAGACGGTCATGAGGTAGAGTGCGCGGTTCTTGGCAATTCCGATGCGAAAGCGGCTGTGGTGGGAGAGATAAAACCAACAGTCGAGTATTACGATTTCGATGCCAAGTATGTTGACGATTCGACTGTTCTTGTGATACCGGCAGATCTGCCGCGCGATGTAACGGAGAAGATACGCGAGTATTCTGTAAGAGCGTTTAAGGCGCTTGACGGTCAGGGGCTTTCGAGAGTGGACTTTTTCGTGAAGTATTCGGACGGCTCCGTTGTTTTGAACGAGATAAATACCCTTCCGGGGTTTACAAATATAAGTATGTATCCGAAGCTGTGGGATGCCGTTGGAGTAGGCTACCCGGAGCTGCTCGACAGACTTATAGAACTTGCGTTTGAACGGGTAAAGTAATTAACGGCAGGTGAGACATTTTGCAGTCACGGCATACCGGCTTTCCGGCACGGGAGCTTAGGATAAATGTTATAAACGAGCAGCGTGGCGATGCGTTTGCCGATACGGTGAGCGAGACAGCGGTATGCTCGTACAGAGGATCGGGAGATAAATTCTACATATCATATAAAACTGATGGATCCCGCGTCATGATCAGAGTCGAAAACGGCAGAGCATCGGTAAAAAGGACCGGTGAATTCGGTTCGGATATGCTCTATATTCCGGGAGAGGAAACCGAATTTTCATATAGGACGCCCTATGGAAGCATACCAATGAAGGTGCTTACAGAGTTTTTCGAGTACGATCTGAGCGAGGATGGCGGCGTGATAGAGCTGGGTTACGTTCTGCGCGCCGGCGGAGACGAGTTAAATAACAGAATAAAGATAAAAATAGAAAGGTAGAGCGGTAAATTAATATGAAAAAGCTTATTTCAATTCTGCTTGCCGTGTCATCGATACTTGCGAGCATGACGGCTTTGGCGGCGGACGGAGATATTGTAAGTGATTACGGCAGTGCCGACGGCGGATACTATACTGCGGCGGCGACGCCGACGCCCAGTGCGGATCCGGATGCCACTGCGGATCCCAATGCGACGGAGGATCCTGAGGCTGAGGAGACCAGTATAGTAGACGAGAAGCTCAGAGACACGGTCGAGTATCAGGCGTACGAGATGATAGCGGGATACATCGCAGAGAGGTATCTTGACGATTCGTACACGGCAGAGGACATAATGGAGCTTGGCTTGGCAGCTTATCTTGTGGAAAATGGCGATGAGGCGCTTGTAGCGCTTTTAAAGGCGGCGCTTCAGAGTCTGGACGATTATTCGGATTTTTATACTTACGATGAGTATGTGGAGTATACCAATGAGCTCAACAAGACCTTCTACGGATTGGGCATTAATATGCAGCAAAACGGCGAATATGTCGAGATAGTGGGATTTGTTGAGGAGAACAGTCTGGCGGAGCAGAGCGGATTTAAAATAGGTGATAAGATCGTTGCGGTCGACGGCATAAATGTTGTCGGAAGCAGTATAACAGAGGTCAGGAATCTTATCGTCGGCGAGCTCGGAACGACGGTTATCATAACGGTTGAACGCGACGGCACGAATGTTGAGGTCACCGGAACGAGGACTGCTGTAAATGACAGCACAGTTTCGGGCGGTATTCTTGAGGGAAATGTCGGATATATAAAGATCTCATCATTTTCGTCGAATACTGTAGAGGAGTTTACAGAGATATCCTCAATGATCAAGGAAGAGGGCGTACGGAATCTTATACTTGATCTCAGAAACAATCCGGGCGGACTTGTTGTAGCGGCTGCTGATATCGCAAAGCAGATAATCCCGGAAGGTAAGATAATAGACGTTAAATACAGGGACGAAACTCTTGACTATACATACTATTCGGAGCTGAAGGAGACACCGTTTCGTATAGTGACGCTTGTGAATGAGAACACGGCGTCAGCTGCCGAGATATTGGCAAGCTCGATCCAGGATTCGGGGGTCGGCATCCTAATGGGTGAGCAGACTTACGGAAAAGCGGTCATCCAGAGCACATACAGCCTGTTGAACGGCATGGTGTTCAAGCTTACGATAGGCCAGTATGTGACAAGAAACGGAAATGAGATAGACCATGTGGGACTTACACCGGATATAAATGTGTCGAATTATACAAAGAAGATAGATACGACAGGTTATACGAAGTTTGATTTTCTCACACCCGTATCGTTGGGATCGTCCGGAACAAACGTTACGGCGGCAAAAGAGCGTCTTTCGATAATGGGTTATTATATAGGCAATATGGGCAATGACGTTTTCAACACTGACCTTGCGGAGGCCATAAAGACTTTCCAGCGTGAGAACGGACTCACCGATTCAGGCGTGCTCGATATTCCCACGCAGATAAGGCTGAAGGAACGATTCGAGCAGCTCGAGACCACCGTTGATATACAGATGCAGGAGGCATATAAATATTTCGGCGGGAACGTTGATAATCTCTATGAATAAAAAAATACCGCTCGATGAGCTCCCAGAGCTCCGGGCGGTATTTTTTTATGTGATCTTTTTTTCAGCATCATCGTTTTTCACGGCGCTTTCATCTGTACTTTCGTCAGTCCCGTCTTCTTCCCAAGGCATGACGTCGCCGTCTTCGCGAAGATATTCTATGATCTGCCAAACACCTTCACCGGTCTTGCTGTCCACTTCGAATATGGTGCGGCAGCCTGCAAGCTTGAGCCATCGCCGTGTCTGAGGCAGGTCGGCATATGGACTGTTGATATGGGTTATGATGCCGATAACGTCCCGGTTACATACCGGAGTCACAGCGGGCGGGAAAAGTGAGAACGGCTCACAAGCGTTTATAAGTATGCCGACCACGTCTGCTTCAAAGGTATACATGGCAAGCGCGTTTCCGTAGCCCTTTGCCTGAAGATATTCTCCGGGAGTGTCGATTATCACATCAAAGCGGTTTACATACTGAGTTTTGTGGTAATGTATCTTCTCTCCCTTGAGTGCCTGTGTAAGAGTGGTCTTGCCCGCTTCCGACCGGCCTACAAGTATTATTTTTTTCATGTCTTGGATATTTCGCAGACGGTGAACCCGAGCTTGTTTCTGCAGTAATCCGTTATTACTCTGAGTGCCGATTCAACGTCGGAGATCATCCCGGTGATTATGAGCGTGCCGGAAAAACGGTCCACAAAGCTCAGATCAACGCTTGCCGATTTCGTAGCAAGATCTGCCGCGATGATCGCTGTTTCCGCCGGGCTTACGGTAAGTATGCCTATGGCGCTGCCGGTGAAGTCGAGCTCGGGATTGAGGCCGAGCTTGTTGTAAAGTATAGGATCCGGGCTTGCGATAACATGTGCAAGCGTTATCTGTTTACCGGGAACAAGCTCCTGTATGATCCTCAGCCTGTCCTTCGGATCATCTTGTTCCGAGGAGAGGGAGTTTTTTATCAAATCCTTAAGTTCCATCTGAATCTTGTCCTTTCATGAGTAGTCATTGTGTTTTCGGCATCGGGATCAAAAGAATGTCCAGAAGCCGAGAAAGCCGAGCACAAAGCTGAACAGCACGAGCTGGATAACGAGCAGTATCATGACCGTCACGGTAAAGTTCTTGTGGTGCGTTTTGTGCCTGTATATCAGCATGGCGAGCGCCGCGCCCGGAGCGCCGCCGAGCCATATATGCTTAAAAAGCTTGCTTTCGGGAACACGTCCTCGTTTTTTTACGGCGTGTTTTTTGTCGACCGCAAAAAGCGAGAATGTTCTTATGTTTATAAATATTACATATGCGGCAAATAGGAAAAAGATTATCAGATTTGCCTTGTTATTGCTGAAGAGCTTCAGCATAGTGGGCGGGACGGGCAGAGGAACGCTTTTGAGCCATTCGTAGAATGAGACGAACGCGTTCTTGAGTCCTTCTCCCATCGATAAAAACAGCTCGCGCAGGACCTCCTTGACCGCGAGTATCTGCGGACTGTTTTCAAAGCTTTGCATGATTATACACCCGCGCTTGCCTCAAATCCGCCGTCTACCGGGATAGTGGCTCCGGTCACGAAGCCGGACATTTCCGCGTCAGCAAGAAAGAGTATGGTACCGGTAAGTTCCTCGGGTTTTCCGAAACGGCCGTACGGCGTATGCGCGATGACTTTTTTCGACCTTTCTGAGAGTGAGCCGTCCGGGTTTCTGAGAAGTGTCTTGTTCTGTGTTGTCTCAAACCATCCCGGAGCTATGGCGTTTACTCTTACGCCCGATCTTGCGAAATGTACCGCAAGCCACTCGGTAAAGTTTACGATAGCAGCCTTTGCCGCAGAATATGCCGAAACACGAGTTATCGCCTTGTATGATGACATGGAAGCCACGTTTATGACACATGTGCCCTCGCGTCCTACCATGTCCGTCAGGAATATCTGTGTGGGTACAACTGTTCCAACGATATTCAGGTCAAATACGTAGCCGAAATCCTCGGGACGCAGGTCAAAGAATGAATGAACGCCGGGATCCTCTATGTCTCCGACTTCAAAAAACTCCTTTGATGTGGTGCCGCGCGGATGATTGCCTCCGGCGCCGTTGATGAGTATGTCGACCTTGCCGAATACCTTATTCACCTCGTCCTTGGCAGCCTTTACCGCTTCGGGATCCGTAACGTCAGCCGTTACTGCAAGTCCGTTGCCGCCGAGCTCGTCTATCCTGTCCGCTACCTCCTGAAGCTTTGAAAGCGTCCTTCCGAGGACTGCAACGTTCATGCCTTGCTTTGCCAGAGCATAGGCAAATTCCCGGCAGAGTATTCCGCTTCCGCCGGTTATCACCGCTGTTTTTCCTTTTAAAAATGGATGCTGCATATACAGTTACCTCTTTCTTTTTGTATTATATTTGTATTATTTATATGACCGCTCTCTCGGCTCAGCCTTCTTCTGCGGCTCCTTCCGCGAGCTTTGCGGTCCTGTCACTTGTTATAAGTGCCTCGATTATCTCGTCCATCTCGCCGTTCAAAAACTGATCGAGCTTGTATACGGTCATGTTTATTCTATGATCCGTAACTCGGCTTTGAGGAAAGTTATAGGTCCTTATCCTTTCGCTCCTGTCACCGCTTCCGACCTGGGATCTCCTCGTGTCGGCTATTTCCTTGCTGCGCTCGGCTTCCATCGCCTCGTAAATGCGCGACCTGAGTATCTTCATCGCCTTTTCCTTGTTCTGGAGCTGCGATTTTTCGTCCTGACACGAAACAACTATGCCTGTGGGAAGGTGAGTTATACGCACCGCGGAATCTGTGGTGTTTACGCACTGACCGCCCGGACCTCCCGCTCTGAAAACATCTATTCTCAGGTCATTTTTATTGATCTCGACTTCTACTTCTTCGACCTCCGGAAGGACCGCAACCGTGACAGCTGAGGTATGTATCCTTCCGCCGGATTCCGTTTCGGGCACTCTCTGGACGCGGTGAACACCGCTTTCGTATTTCAAGCGTGAATAAGCTCCTTTGCCGTTTACGAGAAACGAGATCTCCTTGTATCCGCCGAGCTCTGTCGGGTTGGAGTTAAGTATCTCGATCTTCCATTTGTGAGCTTCCGCGTACATAGAATACATTCTCATAAGATCCGCCGCAAACAGCGCTGCTTCCTCGCCGCCCGTGCCGCCGCGGATCTCCATAATGACGTTTTTCTCGTCGTTCGGATCCTTGGGGATGAGCAGGACCTTGAGCCGTTCCTCGCTTTCTACGGCAGCTTTTTTCGCCTCGGCAAGCTCCTCGCGGAGCATTTCGGAAAGCTCGTCGTCGTCCTCCGCTTCAAGCAGCTCCCTGTCCTCATCGACTGTGTCAAGCGCTTTTTTATATACATGAAACTCATCTATTATCGGGGAGAGCTCGCTGTGTTCGCGGCAGTAGTCACGCCACGTGTCATGATCCGCTATCACTTCCGGATCGCTTATCTGTTTTGATATAAATATAAAGCGTTCTTCAAGCGCATTAAGCTTATCGAGCATGTCAAAGATCTCTCCGTTCATAATTTATGTGACGGCATATGCCGTTCTGTATAAATTATACCACATGCCGCGTGAAATTGCAATACGATTTAAAAAACCTTTTGTAATTCATAAAAAATTCATTAAAAAGCTATAGACATAATTGAAATTTTCTGTTATAATGGGATAGTGGTTTATTATAGGTAAATTTGATCGGACACCGCACAAGCTGTAGCGGTGTACTGCGCGGAACACGGTTCGGCGCAGCAAGATATAGTTTTTGTTATTTTTAAAGTGCAGTGTTAGAAGTGAAGGGACTGAATGATTTGACCGATACATCTAAAATACCCAAGCTGAGATTTATGATGATGTCCGCTGTGCTTGCCGCGGGGCTTGCCCATGTCGGCATTGGCGCGGAGGCAAAGGATGCGAACATATCCGAGCGGGATATGCTTGAGCAGGCGGTCGAGCTTTATGAAAAGCTCAGCGGAGAGACTGTAGAGGCGCCTGAGGCACTCACAAAAGGAGCTGACGGTGAGGTCCTCGGGAAGTCCGCCGTGCTCGGTTTTATAAATGCCGACGAGATGGATTCCGTTTCGGAGTCTGAGACTCTCAGGAAGCAGGATGTAATGACCATCCTTTACAAAACGATAATCGATTTCGATGATTCATACGCGCTTTCGAGCGAAGAGGTGGATGAGATCCTGAACAGATGCTACGATAACGCGCTCATAGATGAGGAGAATCGTGTCGGATACGCTTTTATGGTAAAGCACGGAGTGATATCCGACGGCGCCGATACGGAGCCCAACAAGACCGTAACATGGAGCAGCTGCTCAATACTCGTGGATCTGCTCTATGATATGTTTATGCAGGATGTTTCGTTCAATGTGGGCGGAACGGATATTACCGTAGGCGCCAATATCGAGACTGTCATTGATGCGTGGGGCGAACCGGACAGGATAGATGCAAGTGATTACGGCTTTGAATGGTATGTATATAATTCCGACTATACGCGCTTTGCGATGATAGGCGTGGCGGAGGGAAGGATCTGCGCAGTATATACTAATATTGCTGATTTCGGTACGGACGAGGTGAAAAGCGGAGACGATTTCCTCTCGACATACAAATACGCGGAGGATTCCGATTATACATTTTTCCCGAATGAGGACGGTACGATCGATGCGGTCCTCTATAATCCCTACAGTGTTACGGCTGAGGGCTTAAAGACCGATTCGAACGTAAGAGCGTACGAGCTGGCGGATATGATAAACGCGTACCGTGTGAAAAGCGGGCTTGAGCCGCTGAAACTGAGCGCCGAGCTTTGGGATGAGGCGGGAAATATGGCGGTCCAGCCGAAATATACCGAGCTATCAAAGACGGGTGAAGGGTCGCACAGTGCGGACGGAGCTCAGCATGAGTCCGGTTACGATATATTTGCGGTTTATTCGAAATACATAAACAGCGGAGCGGACGAGGACGATGCGAAATTGATCGGCGTCGGTACTTCTGTAACGCCGGATAACGGTATTGCCGCAAGCGTTGTGCTTTCGGAGGGCAGCCGCGGGGAGAACAGTTCGGCGGTAACATTGTCCGGAGCGTCATCTTCCGAGCTTCCCGTTACGGAGGCGCCGGAGGTAAAGCTTTTGGCAAATATCTCTGCCGCAGAGGAGCCTGAGAATGCGGAATCTGAGTTTGAGCCGCTTGTGACCGCGGCGGCAGAGCAGGAAAGAGCCGTAAAGGTGATCGCGCTTGACGGGGAGTTTTCTCCGATAGCCGATGCTGCGGCAACCGAGGCACCGGCGGCAACGGACCTTCCGGAGGGGACCGAGAGCCCGGCGGAGGAGAATGATGATATTGAGATAACAATAACAGAGGCAACTGAGGAGCCTAAGGCAACAGAGAGTGTTGCGGCGGAAGCTGCGACGGAATCGCCCGATACGGCTGCTGAAGAGGAAACAGCGGCAGCCGACAGCGCAGAGTCTGAAGCGAATGCTCAAGAGATCGCTTTTAAAAGCGGTGACGAGCTCGAGATCGATGTTTCGGAGAGCGGAGCGAATGAGTATTACGTACGAATATATTCAATAGAAGATGATAATTATATAGTAGACAGTTACATGAAGCCGTCGGACGGAAAGCTTGTGTTTGATTCAAAGCTTTTTGAAAACGGCAAGGATTACACTGTTTATGTATCTGCGGATAACGGCATATCGAATGAGTTTACGGTAAGCTGCGGAAGCGCGATGGATACGGATACGAAGATATTGAAGCCTGAGACGGATTCGACCACAGATAACGATTTTATCAATGTTTCGTGGGAGAGCGGCATATATCATGATTTCATAATCGATATATATGACAGCGAGGGGAAACTCATGCTTTCGCAGAAGGTAACGGATACTAACGAGGCAAAGATACGCGGCGTTGAACCGGGAACATATTATTTATACGTATCGGCTGTGCGCCGCGGTGACGAAAACGCTGCGGTGAAATCGCAGGATGCGGTAAAGATAACGGTCGAGGAGCCGGAGCCGATAATCACCGAGTATATCCTTGAGGACGGAGAGAAGTTCTACCCCGTATACGAGGATGAGGAGATGGGAATAGTTCGTTTTTACGATGAGGATTTTGTCGAGGTCGAGACTACCGACAGAAACGGCAGAGTGAAAACGGTGACCAAAAAGAAGATAACGGAAAAACAGATAAAGGCGACCGAGGAATATAAGAGGCTTGCTTCTGCTCAGCAGAAGGTAGAGTACTTCACAGGCTCCGATGAGAGATACTTGAAGGTGCAGACCACGGTATCGAGCCTAAGGACCGGTCTCGGGGGTATGAGCATAGAAGGCAGCAGCGCCATCGGCGAAGCGATAGTTGCTGAGGCTGAGAAATATCTCGGAGTGCCGTATGTATGGGGCGGAACAACGCCGTCCGGTTTCGACTGCTCCGGTCTTGTCCAGTACGTGTGCAAGTCACTCGGCATAGACGTGAGCAGAGTTTCGCAGGATCAGTATTACGACGGTGTACCGGTAAGCCGAGATGAGCTGCAGCCGGGAGATCTGGTATTCTTCCAGAATAACGGCGATGTTCACCACGTCGGGATCTACGTCGGAAACGGTATGATGATACATGCTCCGTATACAGGTTCTGTTGTCAAGTATCAGTCGATAGATACTCCGTATTATGCATCGGAGTTCTGCGGCGGAAGGAGAGTAGCATATTGACGGTTTCGGTATGGGCTGTCGCTTTTGGCACAGCTCGCTGAATGAAAATATCATTTGGCTGCGAACGAAACGCACCGCTCGGAGTATACACATACACCGTTGGGTGCGTTTTGCCCGTTCTGTTTCTTAAACCGGAAATATCAAAGGATCACATTTTGGGGCACAAAGGACAATATTGAGATACAGGGGGTCATTTTTATGGCAGGATATCAGATCAAGGCGTGTGCCGACTCGAGGATCAGGGGGCGAGCGCTTGTTGTAATAGCAGTGTTTGCGGCATTTGCGCTGTTTTGCATTGCGATGGCGATATACGATATAACTATGGGCAGAACGGCATTCGGCGTTATGTTTGCCGCGGCGGCGCTGATATTTATCGTGCTGCTGCTGCTTCGCGTAAACTCGGTTTTCGGAACATATATAAAGGTCAGGGACGGAGATCTGTACCTTAAAAGCTGGGTGAACGATTTTCTCCCGTATGATATAAACGGCGGATTCTTTTCGGACATGATACCTTCAAAGACAAAACTCACGGAGATACCGGCAGAAGAGATATCTCTTGTTCTGATAGGGACAAAGGATTATATCAAGAGAAATGCCACGATCGCGGGAAAGAGACTTGCTAAGGCGCTTTATCCTTACGAGCATTCGCGAAAAAAGACCAAAAAGGAGCTGATCTCAGGTATAGATATATTCTATGTTGAGACATATGACGGTGAATGTTCGTTTATGTGCATATACGGCTACGATCCCGAAAAGGTCGTTGAGGTGATAGGCGAGCTGTACGATTTGAACCCTGATATCGAGGTAAGTGTGAGCAGCAGGGAATACAAGAGGCACATAAGAGCGCTTCAAAGACGAATTGAAGAGAGATAAGACAAGGGCATCTGCCGGTATTGCGGCGGGTGCTTTTTGCGTATATAAGCCGATAAAGTGTTGACATTCATTAATGGGCATAGTATAATTATAGTATAAACAACAGATAAAAGCCGGGAGGTCATGTATGAGAAGATATGTAGTTAAAGCGAAACTGGATATTATATTTAAGAAGCTGTTTGCCGATCCTAAAAACGAGGATATATTAAAAGCATTTATTTCGGATATACTTGACATTCCGTTGCGGGATATAAAAAAGATTGAAATAACGAATCCGGAGCTGGTGCCGGAAGCGGTCGATGAAAAGTTTGTCAGGATAGACGTAAAATTGACGGTAAACGATTCTCTTGTGAATATAGAGATACAGGTCAATAACGAGGGCTTTTTTGAGGACCGCTCGCTTTACCAATGGTCAAGACTGTTTGTATCGGATCTCAAACGCGGGCAGGAATACAGCGAGTTAAAGCAATGTATATCCATAAATATAATAAACTTTAATTTGTTCGATTGCGGCACATACCACTCATCATTCTCACTGCGGGAGGATATTCGTCATGACAGACTGACGGATAAATGTGCGATACATTTTTTCGAATTGAAAAAGATAAATAAAAGTAGACCTAACACGGAGGACAGGAAAGAGCTGTGGATGCAGCTTATAGATGCCGAAAGTGAGGAGGAATTTGATATGCTGACCAAAACCAATATAGAAC
>DVNB01000108.1 GCA_018714695.1 Candidatus Ornithomonoglobus merdipullorum
GATTTTGAGCGTCATAGAAACATGTAAACGCAAGGGAGAGAGCGTGTTTGGTAAGATAACAGAGATGCTCTTAGACAGACCTATTATGGCACAATAGGTCTTTTTGGAGTGCGCGATACCTGAATAGTAACCCCGCTGCTCCGGCAGCGGTTTTTTTTATTTGCTCTGCTGTTGAAATACGGTCAAAAGTGTGGTATACTAATATAAGATCAAACGTCAGCGGAAAGGACGATGAATATGGCAGACAACGAACTTATGGTATTGATATACGAAACTATGCAAAAGCAGCTCAATCAGTTCAAGGATTCGCGCGTTGTTATGCAGACGCTCTGCAACAGGGTCGGAGAGCTTGAAAAGCTTGTTGGCGAGCTCTGCGAGCATTCAAAAAAGATCGACGAGCGGCTTTCTGCCGCGGAGGGCTCACTTAAATCGCTCCGTGACATAACCGGCTCGAACAACAAGCTTACCGACAGTATAAACGCCATGCGTGGAACTCTGGGAACTGTTGTAGCGCCCGGAATAACACTTGTCGGAAACACACACAAGGAGATCAAGCAGTCGATACGCGACCTCACTGTCGTTCATAAGCAGGTCATGGACGAATTCGAACAGTACGAGCTTCGTCTTGCACAGCTCGAGGACGAGATACGGAGGATGATGCGCCGACAGCTTTTAAAGTCGGATCTTGGTGAAGAAAAAGACACGGAGGGCGGGACTGAAAATGGATGACTGCATAATGATAGATAATCTGGTGGTATTTGCAAACCACGGCGTTTATAAAGAAGAAAAGACTATGGGCCAGCGGTTCGTGATATCCATGAAACTCTATGCGGATCTCTATCCCGCGGCAAAATCGGACGATCTTACAAAGGCATTGAATTATGCCGAGATATGCTCCTTTGTGACAAAATTCACTCAGACCCACCGCTGCTGCCTTATCGAGGCGGCAGCAGTGAACATCGCAGATGCCTTGCTAAAAGGCTATCCCGCGATCGACCGCGTCGAGATAACTCTGAAAAAACCTTGGGCGCCGATAGGGCTGCCGCTCGATCAGGCAGCAGTGCATCTCACCCGCTCACGCCACCGCGCATATATAGGCATAGGCTCAAATCTCGGGGACAAAAAGGGATATCTTGACCTTGCGGTGCGCTCACTTGATGAGGACGAAAACTGCATAGTGCGAAGGGTCTCTGACTACATAGTTACAAAACCTGTCGGTGAAGTGGAGCAGGACGATTTCTTAAACGGCTGCATTGAGCTTGACACGCTCTACACTCCGCATGAGCTGCTTGACAGACTGCATGAGATAGAGAATGCCGCCGGCCGCACACGAGATATACACTGGGGACCGCGCACTCTCGATCTCGATATACTTCTATACGACAGCGAAATGATACACGACGAGACGCTCACGATACCGCATCCCGAGATGCACAAGCGTACCTTCGTACTGGAGCCGCTTTCACAAATAGCTCCTTTTGCAAAAAATCCCGTGCTTAACAAATGCGCGGCAACGCTTCTTGAAAGGATCAAACAACAATGACACATCCGGACTATTACGATAAATTCAAATGCATCGCAGACAAATGCGTCCATAACTGCTGCCGCGGCGGCTGGGAGATAGAGATAGACGACGAGGCACTTGACCGTTTTTCAAAGCTCCCCGGAGAGTTCGGTGACAAAGTCCGCGCATCTATAAGCCCAGAAAATATCTTTATACACAAACACGGCGAATGCCCGCTGCTCTCACCCGAAGGCAAGTGTGAAATGGTCTTGAACGGTGCAGAGCTCTGCGTGATATGCGACGAGTATCCGCGGTTTACGGAATTTTTCGGCGATTACGCCGAGCGCGGCATATCTCTCTCCTGTGAGGCCTCGGCGGATATAATCTTACACAAAAAAGACAAATCCGAAATAATATTTGACACAGCCGCGGACTGCGACGAGCCTATATTTGTACTCCTGAAAAAAGCACGCGATGATATTTTCGCAATACTTCAGGACCGGGATACGGATATTTTCAAGAGGATGCGTCTTGCTCTCGATTACGGCAGACATTTGCAGGACAGGATAAACGAAAATAACTTCAAATCGTTTGAATACACGCCATCGGACACATTTTCAAACCATCGCAGCCTGAGCGAGATAATCCCTGTTTTTAAGGAACTTAGCATTCTAAACAAAGAATGGGCTGCGATGCTTGAAAAGCTGGAAGCAGACGAGCAGTCCCGGCTGCGGCACACTCTTGATCCGATCATCGGGGAGCAGCTTGCCGTATACTTCGTATACAGATATTTGTTGAAAGCCGCTTTTGACTGCGACGCTTTTGCAAAGCTAAAATTTTCATTTCTAAGCGTTATGATGATCGCGGCGCTCGCAAACTCATTCGGAAACATCGAAGAATGTGCCAGGCTCTATTCTGTCGAAATAGAGCACAGCGAAGAAAATATCGATATTATATACGATGAATTTCTGTTCAACGATGCTTTTTATCATAATAACTTTATAAATATAATAAGCTGAACTGTGATTGTTGCACGCTGCGTACATCACAATGATTTTCTTGCCGACACCAAACGGGGCTGAATGTTAATACTTGCACCAGCCCCTTTTTCATTTTCGTATAAGTATATCATTACTGACTTTTCCCTTCGATCACCAGCCTTTTGTATTCATCCTTCAGCATCCCCTCGATCTCTGTAAGCCTTATATCAAATTCTACAAATCCCTTTGCATAGTATGAGAGTGTATACGGAGGAAAAAATATTACGAGGTCACTGTCGGTAACATAAAAATTGTTTTCGGTTTCATCGTTCACTGACGGCTGCTCCCAAAGCCCACTGTAACGTTCCGGATCCTCTTTTATCTCTTCCTCCATAAGCAGCGTTAGCTTTTCTTTATATTCTTCATCGGAAAACAGCTCGGAAAGTGTTAGGTTATGAGGATCCGATGATATTACATCTATGTTTCTCGGATACCATGAGGTATTCCCGTGGGCGCCTCCCACATATATATAATGCGACTCCACGAACGATACAAATCCGCTGTCGGCACGTTTTACATCCTGCGTTATATTGAGAGCTGACTTTACTCCCTCCGGCAGTGTCTCCGCCGCCTCCTGCGCCAATGAGTCGAACTCCTCGACCGCCGCTTTTACGTCGTTTTCCACCGACAGATTCAACTCGGACTCATACTCCTTATTCTCAAATCCGGAAAATGATATCGTTTCCGCATACACTGTGGAATACCCGGTCTCAAACTCCTCCGAGGTTATCTCGGTCCCATAGCCTCCGGCAGCGGAACATGCGGATACCGGCAATACAGCCGCCAGCGCCGCCGCCAATGACCGCATCACAGTATCAGGCAGAGCAGACCTCCGCCGCCCTCGTTTATGATCCGCTCCAGTGTCTCGCGCAGCTTATTGCGCGCCTCCTCCGGCATACGGTCAAGCTTGTTTCTGAGCCCGTCATTTACGAGCTCGTTTAACGTTTTTCCGAATATGTTGGACTGCCACAGCCGCTGAGGATCGTCACGATACTCATTGAGAAGATTTTCAATGAGCTCCTCCGACTGCTTAACCGTTCCGACAATAGGACTGACCTCGGTCTCTATATCCGCCCTCATCATATGTATCGACGGCGCGCAAGCCTTCAGCTTTACACCGTATCGCCCGCCCTGCTTTATTATCTTCGGCTCCTCAAGCACCATCTCGTCACTTGTGGGCGAAACTATCCCGTAACCGGTCTCACGTACCGATACGAGCGCATCCTTAACATGCTCGTATTCGCGCCTCATTGCAGCCAGCTCCGAAAGCTGCTTCAATAGCGTTTCATCATCCTTTATTTCTATGCCCGCATATTCGCTCAATATCCTATAAAACACCTGCTCGGAAAGCTCCGTCACGATCCTTGCCGCACCCGTTCCGAGATCCACATTTACCGACTCTGCCTTTTTCACAAAACCCGGCTTGCCCAGCTCGGAGCACACGCTCTTGATATCGCGTATCCTTTCAGCATTTTTTGCCGCACTGCGCACCGCAGCATAAAGCTCCTTCACAAGCTCATGCTCACTGCCGAGCATAATGATCCAGTCCGGCACGCTTATCTCTATCTCACTCAGCGGGAACTCGAGCAGTATCCGGTTTATTATCCCGTTGATGTCCTCGGCAGAAAGCTCCGCACAGTTTACCGGCATAACGGTAACGTCATACGCCGATTCTATCTCCCGCGCCGCCGCACGCGCCGTGTCCGAGTTTGGCGCGGCGGAATTCAGAAGCACGATAAATGGCTTGTTTATCGCCTTTAACTCTCCTATGACTCTTGCCTCCGCGCTTACGTAGCTCTCCCTTGGTATCTCGGTAAACGATCCATCCGTAGTCACCACAAGACCTATCGTTGAATGATCTGTTATTACCTTCTTAGTACCTAGCTCCGCGGCATCGTTAAACGGGATAGGATGATCGAACCATGGCGTGTTCACCATCCTGGGTTCACCATCCTCCTCATAGCCGAGCGAGTCGTCAACTATATATCCCACACAGTCTATCATGCGTACACGCATGCTGGCATTGTCACCCGGCGCGATCTCGACAGCCTCGTTCGGTATAAACTTCGGCTCGGTAGTCATTATCGTCCGCCCCGCAGCCGACTGCGGCAGCTCGTCACGTGTACGCTCCGCCTGATATACATCTGTCATGCTAGGTATGACAAGCGTATCCATAAACTTCTTTATAAACGTCGATTTTCCCGTCCGCACAGGTCCCACGACACCTATATAAACATCGCCGTTATTGCGCTTGGCAATATCGCTGTAGATATTGGTCTCTTCCATTACGGTTCCTCCTTGATCTCAGGTTTGTTTCTCTATATTTATATTCGATGAGGACCGAAATAGAACGAGATTTATTACATAAAAAAAGCACCCCCTGCCATTAAGGCTTGATCGAGGTGCAGCGCGGTTAATTTGAATACCCTGAACAGGAAGCCCGAACGGCATAGTCCCTTAAACACCATCCGCGTATGTCAGACACACTATGTATGCCGGACATATTCCTTCTCATGCCCTTGGGGGATATATAGGCAAATGTGAGATCGCCGGACTTCCTTTTCCGGATGCTCAACATATGACCGCGCGATCCGCTTCCTTGTATTTATAACGAACAGATCTCTTTCTATAAAAATTTTCAGCTTTTCCGCTAAATTGATAATTTTTTATCATTAAAAAGATTTATTTATTCAAAGCGAACCTTTTGTTGAATACTATTTAACAATTATTATATATTATATAATAAAATATTTCTGTTGTCAACAGCTATTTATGAATAATTTGTTAACTAATAATGAAAGGAAATATATTATGTTCAAACTTAAAGCACCGGACGGTACCAATAACATCTGCGGAAAGCGGATTAAGGAGCTTAGGCTCGGAATGGATCTGTCGCAGCGCAGACTTGCGGTAAAGCTCCAGCTCCTCGGCTATGACGTTGATAATTTCTTTATAAGGCGCGTTGAAAACGGAGAACGTTTTATTACCGATATAGAGCTACAGATGTTCAGCCGTGTCTTTAACGTCCCTGTAAATGAGCTGTTTCCCGCGTCTCATGCCAGAACATGAGCGCGGGTCCGGCATCTTTTAAATAAAAACACCGGGCATTTCATAATATACCCGATGTTGTATATTTTTTATCAAACGGCATCGCCGTTATAAGCTTTTATCATTAATTCTTTGATCTCCTCAACAAGCGGAAGTCTCGGATTTGCCGTTGTACACTGATCCTCGAACGCCTTGTTCGCTATATCGTCAAGCTTATCCATATACTCCTTCTCACTTATTCCGCACTCTGCAAAAGATCTTGGCATACTGCACTCATCCTTGAGCTTCATAACTGCGTTTATAAGGTTATCTACGCTCTCCTCTGTTGTCTTTCCTCCGAAGCCGCATGCATGAGCGATCTCTGCATACTTCTTATCGGCAATAAAGCTCTTGTACTTCGGCCATGAAACGAACTTCGTCGGCGTCTGACTGTTATACTTTATAACATACGGAAGCAGGACCGCATTTGCACGGCCGTGCGGTACATGATACTCTCCGCCTATCTTATGAGCGATAGAGTGGTTTACGCCAAGGAACGCGTTCGTGAATGCCATACCCGCAATACAGCTTGCGTTATGCATCTTCTCTCTCGCCTCTCTGTCGTCTGCACCGTTGTTATAAGCTCTGGGCAGATACTCAAATACAAGCTGGCATGCCTTTATAGCAAGAGCATCCGTATAATCCGATGCCATTACAGAAACATATGCCTCAATAGCATGTGTCAATACATCCAGACCTGTATCCGCGGTCGGCGCCTTCGGCAGCGACAGTACGAACTGCGGATCGATTATCGCAATGTCCGGTGTCAGCTCGTAATCCGCTAGCGGATACTTCATATTGTTCTTCTTGTCGGAAATTACGGCGAACGACGTTACCTCCGAGCCTGTTCCCGATGTAGTCGGAATAGCCACAAGCTTAGCCTTTACACCCATCTTCGGGAACTTGAACGCACGCTTTCTTATATCAAGGAATCTGAGACGAAGTCCCTCAAAATCAGCGTCGGGATGCTCATAATATACCCACATTCCCTTTGCCGCATCCATAGCGCTTCCGCCGCCGAGAGCGATTATAACGTCCGGCTTGAACTTCTCCATCATAGCCGCGCCCTTTTCTACTGTATCGAATGACGGATCCGGCTCAACATCAGAGAATATCTCGCAGTGTACATGATTCGCACGCTTTCTGAGATAATAAAGTATCTTATCCACATAACCGAGCGTTACCATCCCCGGATCGGTAACTATGAATGCCCTTGTTATATCGGGCATCTTCTCGAGATACTGTATCGAATCATACTCAAAATAGATCTTATCCGGTACCTTGAACCACTGCATATTAATTCTCCTTTTGGCAACTCTCTTCTGATTTATAAGGTTCACCGTCGATACGTTGCCGCTGACGCTGTTTCCGCCGTAGCTTCCGCAGCCTAGTGTCAGTGACGGCATATTTGTATTATACAAATCACCTATAGCTCCGTGCGATGACGGTGAATTTACTATAAGACGGCTTGCCTTCATTACCGATGCGAATTTCTCTATAACGTCCTTATCCTGCGCATGGATCACCGCGCTGTGTCCCATACCGTTAAAGAGCACCATCTGCTCAGCAAGGTCAATACCCTGATCCTCATTTTCTGCTATCATATATCCGAGCACAGGGCTGAGCTTTTCGCGCGAAAGCGGATGATCCGGTCCCACACCGCCGATACGGCATACAAGTATTTTAGTTGTCTTCGGAACGTTCTTAAGTCCTGCATGCTCTGCGATCCACGCTGCCGACTTACCTACTATATCCGGATTTACCGCGCCTTTTTCACTGTTTATGCAGTAATCGGAGAGGATCTTTACCTCATCCTCCGTCGCAAAATAGCAGCCGCCTTTCTTCATGAGCTTCTCGAACTCGTCCGAGATCTCCTTGTCGACTATTGCCGCCTGCTCCGACGCACAGATCATTCCGTTGTCGAACGACTTTGAAAGAATGAGATCGTTTACCGCCTGGAGAAGATCTGCCGACTTATGGATATAACACGGCACATTTCCGGGACCAACGCCGAGCGCCGGTTTACCTGTGGAATATGCAGCCTTGACCATGCCGCTTCCTCCCGTAGCAAGCACCGTTGCAACACCCGGATGGTTCATAAGCGCATTTGTAGCTTCTATAGACGGATACTCGATCCACTGTATGCAGTTTTCCGGAGCCCCTGCCTTTACAGCCGCGTCATAGACCGTCTTTGCCGCCGCGACCGAGCACTGCTGTGCCGCCGGGTGGAAACCGAATATTATCGGATTTCTTGACTTTATCGAGATGAGCGACTTAAAGAGCGTTGTGGATGTCGGGTTAGTAACGGGAGTAACTCCGCAGATTATTCCCACCGGTTCCGCTATTATCTCATAGTCCTCAAGCTCGTTTTCGGCTATAACACCTACCGTCTTTTCATTTTTTATCGAATGATAAATATATTCAGTAGCGAACATATTCTTTGTTATCTTGTCCTCATATATGCCTCTGCCTGTCTCGTCTACAGCAAGCTTTGCAAGCTCCATATGCTTATCGAGCCCTGCAAGAGTCATCGCTTTGACGATCTTGTCTATCTGCTCCTGATCCATCGACATAAATTCATGGAGAGCCTTCTGAGCCTTTTTCACATATCCGTCGATCATTTCATTTACGTTGATCTCAGGTTTTGCAGATTCGTTCTTCTTTGCCATAATCAAAATCCTCCTAAACAGCGTAAAAATTTGATTTATTTAAACAGCAGAGCTGATAAAGCATCTCCGCCGATAATCTTTGCCGCACTATAGTTTATGCTTTATTTCAAATATCTATCCTCGTTTGCAGCTCTTATCCTCAGCTCCTAGAACATTATAATACATCGTTATTAATTTGTCAATATAATTTTCTCATTTTCTACATTTTTTATAAATTGATCTATATTTAACCGGCTTGTTCGTTATTTTTTTGTCAGAATGCACGAAATATACCTGCAAAGGTAAATTTTTATTAAAATTGGTGTAAAATAATAAAAGCAGCGCGTCCGACATTTTCTGTCTTCCGCTCTGCTTTATAATTACTCCACCGTTTTTCTCCGCGTCATAAGCATGTTTACCGCTTCTCTGGGATCCATCCCTTCAAACAGTATCTTATACGCATGCTCTATGATTGGGGTCTCAACATTATATTTCCTGCTGAGATTATACGCCGCTCCCGCGGTATTTACTCCCTCGACGACCATATGAACCTTTTCCAAAGTGTCCTCCAGCGTCATACCGCTGCCTATGAGGCTGCCAGCCCTGTAATTGCGGGAAAGCTTGCTCGTTCCCGTAACTATGAGATCTCCAAGTCCCGAAAGGCCGGAAAATGTAGCAGGTCTGGCGTTCATCGCAGTACCGAGACGGGTTATCTCGGCAAGCCCTCTGGTTATCAGTGCCGCTTTGGTGTTGTCGCCGTAGCCCAGACCGTCGGATATCCCAGCGCAAAGTGCAATAACATTTTTAAGAGCGCCGCCGAGCTCTACTCCTATTATATCGTCGGACGTATATACCCGAAAAGTCGGACACATGAATGCGTCCTGCAAAAATTCCGCGGTTTCCTTCGACTCCGACGCCACAACAACGGTCGTAGGAATGCCTCGGCTCACCTCCTCGGCATGCGATGGACCGCTCAGTACCGATATATCCGCCTCAGGTATCTCCGAGCGGTACACCTCAGAAAGCCTCAGCTCACCCTCAAGTCCCTTGGATATGTTCACGATCTTCTGACCCGGAACTATGTACGGAGCCATCTGCTTTGCAGTGGTGCGTGTTGCCGGCGACGGAGCAGCGGTCACTACTATCTCTGCTCCATTTATGCATTTCTCCATATCATGACTGCATACTATACTCTCCGGAAGCCTGACGCCCGGAAGAAATTCCTTGTTCTCTCGATCCCTGTTAAGCCTGTCCGTTTCCTCCTGTATCCATGACCAAAGATACACGTCATTTCCTTTTCCGGCAAGAAGTACGGATATTGCAGTTCCCCATCCGCCGGAGCCTATAACGGCAATTTTCATCGCTTTCACTCCCTTAATCCAAATATATTCCGTCTCACTTTTTCTTGGCGCCGAGCTTGCTTTCCTCTCCCTTTGCAAGCCTTGCTATATTTCCGCGGTGCTTCCATACCAAAAGCGCCGCCACAGCTATCACACATGCGATCCCCACCGCGTTTCCGCGCAGATTTATCGTCTCAAGCACCGCAAAAAGCACCGCCGCTATTATCGAGCCCAGTGAGACATATCTCGTTGCCGCCATTATTATAAGCGCGACAGCAAGCACTATGAGCGCCGTCTGCCAATTCCACATAAACAGGACTCCCAGTCCCGTTGCGACTCCCTTTCCGCCTCTGAACCCGAAAAACACCGGGAAGCAGTGCCCCGCACAGACTGCGAGACCGGCAAGGTATACGCACTGTTCATACGCGCCAAAAGCCACCGCTGCACGTGCGAGAAGCACCGCCGCAACGCCCTTTATTATATCTATCACGAGCGTTATAACAGCGTATTTCTTGCCCATAGTGCGAAGCATATTCGTAGCGCCTGCATTTCCTGAGCCGCTTTCACGTATATCCTTACCGCTGACAGCCTTTGATATAAGTATAGATGAATTTATACTGCCTATCAGATATGCCGCAATGACGCTCAAAACGGAAACTATTATCGGTACTATTATCGTTACTGCCATTTGATCCACCAACCCTTTCAAATGCTTACTGATCTTTTTTCTTTCTCTCTCGTATTATAAAGCGTATCGGAGTTCCCTCAAATCCGAAATTCTCTCGTATCTGATTCTCTATAAACCTCAGATATGAAAAATGGAACAGCTCCTTATCATTTACAAACAATACAAAGGTCGGCGGCGCCACCGACGCCTGAGTACCGTAGTATATACGCAGCCTTTTTCCCTTATCCGACGGCGGCTGCTGCTTGTTTACGGCTTCGTTCAATACATCATTCAGCATTCCGGTTGTGATCCTGCGCTTATGCTGCTCGTTTACCTTCTTGATCTCATCAAGCAGCTTTTCCACTCTCTGTCCAGTCTTTGCACTTATAAACATCATGGAGGCGTATGACATGAACGCAAATACCTCTCTGAGTCTTCTTCGGAACTCGTTCATTGTCTTGTCGTTCTTCTCTACTATATCCCACTTGTTTATGACAAAAATACACGCCTTGCCCTGATTGTCAGCATATCCCGCTATCTTTGTGTCCTGCTCCGCCATACCTTCGGTCCCGTCTATCATTATCACACAGACGTCGCTTCGGTCTATCGCAGCGAGCGATCTTATGACACTATACCGCTCTACGCTTTCATCGACCTTGCCGCGCTTGCGCATACCGGCGGTGTCTATAAACAAGAACTTATCTCCGTTCTTCTCATAATGCGTATCTATCGCGTCGCGCGTCGTACCCGCCACATTTGAGACTATGACTCTTTCCTCGCCCATTATCTTGTTTATGAGCGAGGATTTTCCCGCATTAGGTCTGCCTATCACAGCTACCTTGATCTCATCCTCATCCTCAGAAAGATCGGCATCTGCCGGAAACAGCTTAGTTATCTCGTCAAGCAGATCGCCTATTCCCAATCCGTTTGCCGACGAGATAGCCACCGGATCTCCAAGACCCAGATTATAGAATTCATAGAACTCCATCGGCGGCTCTCCTATGTTATCCACCTTGTTTACGGCAAGCACTATCTTCTTCTTGGCCTTCATAAGCATCTGTGCCACCTCATGGTCGTTCGCCGTAACTCCATCCTTGACGTTTACCATCATTACAACCACGTCCGCCATCTCTATGGCAAGCTGTGCCTGCTCACGCATCTTGGACAATATCTCATCCTTAGAATACGGCTCGATACCTCCGGTATCTATCAGCGTAAAATGCTTGTCGAGCCACGACACATCCGAATATATCCTGTCACGTGTAACTCCGGGGATGTCCTCCACTATGCTTATCCTCTCCCCTGAGATCTTATTGAATAGAGTCGACTTCCCGACATTCGGTCTTCCGACTATCGCTACCAATGGCTTCATGTATAAAAACAAGCTCCTTTCGAAATAATAACTCTTATGACTATACAGGTATATTCTATCACAATATCACGAAATAATCAAGAAAAAAAGAGGAAATTATGCAATGATAATTTCCTCTTGGTAAAATTTGATATTATTTTTTCTTTGATGTGTTTTTCTTCGCAGCTGCCGTCGCTTTTGACCTAGCCTCAGCTTCCTTCCATGAAGCCCAGTATGTGGCAGCTATGAATATCGATGTGTACGCACCGACAACTATACCGATGATAAGCGGAAGTGCGAACTGCCTTATCGTCGCAACACCGAGGATGTAAATCATAACTATAGTTATAAGCGTCGTTATTGTTGAGCTTACCGTACGTCCCAATGTTTCATTGATGCTCCTGTCCGCCATTGCCGTGATAGCCTCGGAGCTTCTGCGGCTCTTCATATTCTCACGGACACGGTCGAATATGACGATCGTATTGTTTATACAATAACCTATAACTGTGAGCATTGCTGCGATAAACGTCGTGTTTAGCGCTATATTCGTTATTGTATATACGCTCGCCATGACAAGCACGTTAAGAGCCAGAGTAGCGACCGCCATGATCGCGCTGCGCCAGTCAAATCTTATTATGATGTATACGAGCATACACAGTATAGCAAGCAGGGTGTACGAAAGCGCCTTCTGCTGTACCTGCGCACCGAAGCTCGGCGATGTTGACTGAACGTTCAAAAGCGCTTCATCATTAAGCGAATATCTCTCCTGCAGTGCTGCAAATGCCGCTTCCTGATTGCTTTCGTTGCTTGTTCCGTCCTCGGATGCCGGGATCTTTATGATCGCGGTCTCACCTGCGGCACCTGACTTCTGCACGACAGGCTCAAGCCCTGTAGCATCATTTACAATGCTTGATATCTCATCATTGTCAAACTCTTGTCCGATCGCTACCTGCATTCTTGTTCCGCCCAAGAATTCAACGTCAAAATTGAATCCGCTGTGAACGAAATACATTACTACACCGACAACGACCACGAGCACCGGCAAAAGAAGGAACTGCAGTTTGTGTCTTGAAAACGCAAATTTCTTTCCTTCATCAGCATTTTCCGCTTTCTTGACATTATAGAACAGGCTCTTGTTTCTCACACCTATGTTTACAAGGTTCCTCATCAAGAACTTAGTTACAACGATAGCCGTGAACATAGAGAGGATAACACCTATGCCGAGTGTTGTTGCAAAGCCTGTTACTGTGCCTATGCCAGACATATAGAGAACAACGCACGAGATTATCGTAGTTATGTTCGAGTCGATGATAGCCGAGAATGCCTTTGAGAAGCCCGCTTCAACGGATGCTCTTACGGTCTTGCCAAGCTTTAGCTCTTCCTTCATACGCTCGAATATGATACAGTCGGCATCTACCGCCATACCGATCGAAAGCACGATACCGGCGATACCGGACAGGCTCAGATTAACTCTGAATACACCCATTACAAGGCAGATAAGTCCCACATATATCAGCAGCGACAGATCTGCTATAAGACCCGGGAGCCTGTATCTTATTACCATGAACAGCATTACGAGTATGATGCCTATACCTGCAGCCCAGAGACTCGTCGGCAGCGCGTCACGTCCGAGCTCTGCTCCGACAGTCTCCTGCGATATCTTTTTCATCTCAAACGGAAGGTTACCGGAATTTATCTGGTTTGCCAGTGTTGCCGCAGACTCGGCATCGAAATTACCGGTTATAACGCATGATGTGGAATCTATCTTCTCCGAAACAAGCGGACTTGATACGACCTCTTCGTCCATTACTATCTTTATTATATTATTGGGCGATGACTGTGCAGCAGCCTTCTCAGTAGCATCAGCGAACTTTCTCGCACCGTCTGCGGTAAACTCTACCTGAACATAATACTGCGGATTTGAATTCTCACTTGGCTGACCATAGATGCTCTGCGCAGATGCAACATCAGTCCCCTCAAGGACTACATTGTCCTGATAATCCCTGAACGTCAGCTTTGCGACCTCAGAAAGCAGCTCGACAGCAGCATCAGTCTGCTCCGTAGCGGACATCTCACCCGATCCCGTATCTGTGCCCGACGGGATCTCGATCGTTACTTGTCCGTTCTCTCCAACAGATATACGGGCCTCCGTATATCCGGCGCCGTTAAGACGCATCTCGTATACCGATCTTACCGAGTTCATTTCTTCCTCGGTAGGATTCTCGGCATCTGCCTGGAAGGTAATTACCGAACCGCCTGCAAGGTCTATACCCTGTCTGATACCGGTCTCACCGTCAAGCATACCGCCGTATGTAGCGCTTAACGAGCCCGGCAGACCGAAGATCGCAACAAGATTCAGCACTACAGCCGCAGCGATAACAAGACAAAAAGTAACTATACTTCTTTTTCTCATTTGCGTTTTACATTCCTTTCTTTTTTCGGGCTTGCGCCGGACACATGAAAGCGCGGCAAAGCCGCGCCCCAAACCGACACAACGCAGGCAATAATCTGCCGGCCCTTTTTTTGACCCGTCTCAAAATCCGCTTCTCGCAGCATCCTTCACGAAAAACCTATTTTGAGACGCGCCATTTCACATATAAGCTATTATACAACTTATACGCATTTAAGTCAAGACTTTTTTCTGCTTTGTTCACATTTTTGAAACAATGTTGCTTGCATTGGCCATTGATAAGGCATATGAAGCGGGCTCATACACCCGCTTCACGTTTTATTCTCTCATATGCCTCGGCATAGCTTATACCGTTGCGTTCAGCTGCCGCCTCGGTATCCTCACGAGACGGTATGATCCGCCTGATCCCATAGCCTTCGATCTGTTTCATCCTTATCTTTCCCATTGAGGTAAGGATCTCCGTATCCTCCGCATCCATCTCGTATACCGCACTTCCGCGCCTGCGCACCGATGCAGCCGATGTGTTGGCAAGTATACATCTTGCAGCATCATCAGCTGCGGTCTCGGCGCAGATCACCTTCAGAAGCACGCCTCTCCCGTTTACAGCCGACACTATCGGAAGCGTATAAGCATCCCTTACACCTTCGTCCAAAAGTCTTGAAAGCATGTGATCTATTGCCGCGCCGCTTTCACCGTACAGCTCCGACTCAAGCTCGACCTCCGCCGCATTTGCCGCTGTTACGGCTATGTCGCCTATCTCCGCCCTTACACAGTTCACGCCGTTTCGGTATTCACGTGTTCCGAAGCCAGCGCCCGAGCGCTTCGCCGATATTTCCGGCGCCTCGCCAAAGCTTTCCGCAATAGACTTAATAAGCGCGACTCCTTCGGCGGTACACATCTCAAAGCTTTCGGTCCCCGGAATGCTCGGTATCCCGTCAAGCAATTCTGCGATAACAGGGATCGGTATATCCGTTTCTCCCTTCGATGTTCTCGTTCTTCCGCTTCCTACCGCTATCGGTGATGATAATATCTTATCACAGTTAAGCTCCTCCAGCGCCATGAAAACTCCTACCACGGACGCTATAACGTCCCTCGATCCTGTACGGTGAAGGATCACGTCCCTCATATCCTCCCCGCGCACCTTCGCATCCGCCTCTGCCATCATCTCATATACCGCTGCTGCGCGGCGTCTGACTCTTCCGCTCACAGAGAGCTCGTCTATGAGCTCTGCAACGTCCGGAAGAGCCCGCATCACATGCCTGTGATGTGAACGATGTCTCCTCGGCTCCATATCCTCGTCTATTTCATCCTCGTAATCCTCCTGCCCGGAACGTTTGAATTCGATAATACGCCCGCTTATGCCTCTCACTGCCGTCTCGCTGCTCTCGAGCCTTATCCCTTCAAAGCCTATATCATTAAATCTTCCTATAAACTGTCCAGGTCTCTCAAGACAGCCTATGAGCGCTCCGAGAAGCTTCGCGCCCGTTATCCCCATCGACGCATCAATATAAAGAATACTCATCCCTCTTCATCCTCCGTCAATCAAATATATTTGTCTATTATGTTCTCAAAAATGCTCTCTGAACGAAATCACTTCGATCCCCTCACGCTTGCCGTGCATCTCCGATGCCTCCTCTGCCGGATATCCGGTCGGAAGAAAGCCTTCTATAACATAATTCTCGGGGACATCGAAAAGCTCTCTGGCTTTTTGCTCGTCAAACGCACATACCCACGTCGTTCCGAGACCCATATCCGCGGCGGCAAGCATCATATGTGTTTTCGCTATCGCGGTATCGATAATGCCGTGATCGACATTGTCCTTATGCCTGTGCCATGATACATCCTTATCATAGCAGAAAAGGAAGTTGAGCGGGGCAGCAAAACCGAACCGTGTGCATTCGTCAACCCTTTTGAGCTGTTCCCTATCCGTCAAAACAAGTATGCGCTGCGGCTGACGATTGCATGCAGTCGGCGCAAGATCTGCAGCCTCCAAAAGCTTTGCTATCTTCTCCTCCTCTACCGGCCTGTCCTCAAATTTTCTGCATGAATATCTGTTTTTAATAAGCTCCGAATATTCCATTTTGTTTCCTCCTTATATATTCCCCAGTACTTCTTCAACTCTGCCGCGTATCACAAGATCGGCACGTGAGTCAAACTCCGTAGGGGTCTCGTTTATTATCACAAATCTGTTTCCCATATAGCTGTCAACTATATCGCTTGCCGGGAATACCGAAAGCGATGTTCCCGCGACTATAAGCATTCTCGCCGCCATGGCGAATGCATTCGCCATGCGAAGCATGTAGCTGTCAAGCGGCTCACCGTAGAGCACAATGCCAGGTTTTACCACACCCCCGCACACACACCTAGGCACGCCATTTGAGCCTGCAACATACTCGGCGCCGTGCCTTTTTCCGCAGTTCATACAATAGTTGTAATTAACATTTCCATGCAGCTCGTAGACCACGTTGCTGCCCGCCTTACGATGGAGCCCGTCAACGTTCTGCGTTATTACTGCCTTAAGCTTTCCTCGCTTTTCAAGCTTCGCAAGTGCGTAATGCGCAGCGTTTGGCACGGCATCAGGAAACAGCAGATTCTTTCGGTAGAAATCAAAGAATTCCTCCGTTCTGTTCACGAAAAAATCATGTGAGAGCACCTCTTCTGCCCTTTCGCCTCCGATCCCTTCCGCGCTTCTGAAATCCGGTATTCCGCTCGCCGTTGAAACTCCGGCTCCGCCGAAAAACACTATATGCTCCGATCTTTCGATCATTTCCTCAAACGTCATCTGAAACCTATCCCTACTCAAGTATCTTATATCCTTCTCTGTCCCAGCTGCCGAAGGTCTGCATCTGCCGGTACACTCCGGCCGCCATATCTATAAGCGGCATAAGCGCCACGGCTCCGCTGCCTTCGCCGAGGAACATCCCGCAGTTTATGTATGGTTCAAGCCCTAAAGCATCCATGGCAAGCGAAAACGCGGGTTCCTTTGACGAATGTGACGGTATCATATACCCGAGCGCATTGTTGCACAGTCTGTAAGCGCAGAGCGCCGCTGCGGCAGATATGACACCGTCTATAATTACCGGAACATGCACTGCCGCTCCGCCTAAAAACACTCCGCAAAGCCCTGCAATGTCAAGTCCGCCCACCTTTGAAAGGACATCCATGATATCATCCGGATCGGGCCTGTTTATCTCTATCGCTCTTTTCACCGACGCGAGTTTTCTTTTCATACCCTCGCCCGACAATCCGGCGCCGCGCCCCGTTACTCTTTCGGGTTTCTCTCTTAGAAGCACCGAAAGCACCGCGGCAGTTGTCGTAGTGTTCCCTATGCCCATCTCACCCGTGGCAATGAGCTCATACCCGGCAGTCTTAAGCTCCGCCGCCTTATTTATACCGACCTCTACGGCACGAATTGCCTCCTCACGTGTCATTGCAGGCCCTTTTACCATGTTATTTGTGCCGCACATTACCTTTTCGGACCTTACGGTCACGCCGTCCACGTCTCTTTCGACTCCGATGTCTACAGGGAACAGATCACAGTCTGCTCTTTCCGCCATTATACAGACACTTGCCGCGCGTTTTGTAAAATTCTCCGTCACCATCGCCGTTATATCACGACCGCACTGTGTCACTCCCTCGTCTACCACACCATTGTCAGCACACATTATAACGAGCGCCTTTTTATCACACGGAGCGTTTACATCGCCGCTGACAGCCGCGATCTGTGTGACAAGCTCCTCAAGCCTGCCGAGGCTGAACAGCGGCTTTGCGACCGTGAGCCACCGCTGCCGCGCCGCTTCCGCAATATTCTCATCCACAGGTCTTATAAGACCCAACGCTTCATCCAATCTCATATCTCTATATATTTTCTCATAGCGACACCCCTGTCAAAAGGGTGCTTTATCTTTTTCATTTCAGTAACATAATCGGAAAGCTCGACCAGCCTTTTCTCCGGCTCTCTCCCGGTCATTACAACCTCAAGCCCATCCGGCTTTGATCTCAGAAATTCAAGGAGCTCCTCTTCCGGCACAAAATCATACTTCAGCGCAGGTATGACCTCGTCGAGCACAAGCATATCGAAATCCCCAGCCTCCGCGCAAAGCTCACGGAATCTTTTCATGTAATATTCACGTGCTCCGGCTTTTTCTTCGTCCGTCATGTTCCATACAAATTTCATATCATCCGGTCCGTCCCGGAGCTCTATACCGTCTATCGAGCCGAGCGCCGAGCGCTCACCTGATACATTGCTCTTTAAAAACTGAAAGAACAGCACACGGCCTCCGCCTCCGGCGCATCGCAGAGCCTGTCCGACAGCGGCTGTCGTTTTCCCTTTCCCGTCGCCGCAATATATGTGTACAAGTCCCGTTTTATCCTCTCTGCTCATGCTCCGAAATATTCCTCCGCATCCTTTACCGTCTTATCTATATCCTCATCCGTATGCGCAGCCGATACGAACAGCGCCTCAAACTGGCTCGGTCCGATATAGCTGCCATGATCGAGCATATGCCTGAAATACGCGGCAAATCTTCCTGTATCCGAGCTCTTTGCCGACTCATAATCACACACTTCGGCGTCAGTGAAATACAGGCATGAAAGGGATCCTATCCCCGTTACTCTATACGGAAGTCCCGCAGCTTCGACCGCTTTTTTCAGTCCCGACCTCAGTCTTTCACCGAGAGCGCCTATACGCCCATAGATCCCGCGATCCTCCCTCAGGATCCTGAGCTGCGTTATACCTGCTCGCATAGCTATCGGATTTCCGCTGAGCGTTCCCGCCTGATACACCTTTCCAACCGGTGATACGACGCTCATTATGTCGCGTCTGCCGCCGTATGCGCCGACAGGCATACCGCCTCCTATTATCTTTCCGTAGGTGACAAGATCGGGAGTAACTCCGAAATATTCCGCCGCACCGCCGAGCGCAAGACGAAATCCGGTTATTACTTCATCAAATATCAGAAGCGCGCCGTATTCATCACAGAGCTGTCTAAGCTCCGATAAAAATCCTTCCTCCGGCACAACAACACCCATATTTGCCGCGACCGGCTCGACTATGACACATGCAATGCTGTCTGGATTTTTGCAAAACAGCGCCCTTACCGAACCGGCATCGTTATATACCGCCGTAAGCGTATCCTTTGCGCACCCCTCCGGTACTCCCGAGGAATCGGGCACACCGGACGTCATAACACCGGAACCGGCCTTTACGAGCATTGCGTCCGCATGACCGTGATAGCAGCCCTCAAACTTTATCACCTTATCCCTTCCGGTAAAGCCTCGGGCGGCGCGTATCGCGCTCATGACAGCCTCTGTACCGGAGTTGACCATTCTTATCATTTCAACGCACGGCACGATCTCGCAGATAAGCTCAGCCATCTCCACCTCAAGCGCCGTTGCCGCGCCGTAGCTAAGACCGTTTTCAGCCTGCCTGATCACCGCCTCATGAACACGGCTGTCGCAGTGACCGAGTATCATCGGTCCCCACGATCCTATATAGTCTATATACCGGTTACCGTCCTCATCATATATATACTGACCCTTTGCCTTTTTTATAAACCGCGGCGATCCTCCCACGGCTCCAAAGGCGCGTACCGGTGAATTGACTCCGCCCGGCATTACCTTTACCGCCCTTTCGAAAAGCGCTTCGGACACATCCGTTTTCATTATCCGATCAGTCCCTTCTTTATATACTGCGCGATCTCCTTCGCAAAATACGTTATAAGTATATCCGCGCCTGCCCTGTACATGCATGCCGCCGTCTCGCAGATCATCTTTTCCTCGTCAATATATCCAAGCTTTGCTCCCGCCTTTATCATAGCATATTCGCCGCTCACGGAATAGAGCGCTGTCGGCATTTTGAATTTTTCCTTTATCCTATACAGCACGTCAAGATATGCCATTCCCGGCTTTACCATAATAATATCCGCGCCCTCGGCTATGTCGAGCTCCGCTTCTCTTACAGCCTCGTCCGTATTGTGGAAATCCATCTGATAACTCTTTCGGTCGCCGAATGCCGGCGCGGAGCCTGCCGCCTCTCGGAACGGTCCGTAAAACGCCGACGCATATTTTGCGGAATACGCCATTATCGGAGTATTTATAAATCCGTTTTCATCAAGCGCGTTTCTGATCGCTCCCACGCGTCCGTCCATCATATCTGATGGCGCCACCATATCCGCGCCCGCCCTTGCATGTGATACCGCAGTCCTTGCAAGCAGCTCAAGTGTCTTATCGTTATCGACATGATCGCCGCAGAGCGCGCCGCAGTGACCGTGCGAGGTGTATTCGCACAAGCACACATCGGTGATATAATAAAGCTCCGGATATTTCTCCTTCGCAGCCCGAAGCGCCTTCTGGATGATGCCATTATCATCCCAAGCGTCCGAGCCGATCTCATCCTTATATGCCGGTATCCCAAACAGCATAACGCTTTTTACACCTGCCGCTATGACCTCCTCAAGGCATTCACCCATCCGGTCTATGCTGTAGCGGTACTGCCCCGGCATAGCCTCGATCTCTTCTTTTATATTTTCACCTTCGATAACAAACATCGGATATATAAGCGAATCTGCGCTCACGCGGGTCTCACGCACCATGGAGCGGACCGCCTCCGAGCTCCTGAGCCTTCTGGGTCTGTAGAGCATTGTAAATTCCTCCAAATCATTCTTTTGATCATATTTATTATAGCACGACAATGCGGCTTTGTAAAGATGTTTTGCATACGCTTTTTACTCGGCAATATGCCATTTCTTTATCTCATACACCTATGATCTCATATATCCTGTCGATATCCGTATTCTCACGCACCGCCATTGCCAGCTTATCGTACTGTGTCTCCTTATAGGCCTTCATGTCAAAAGCCTTTACGCCTTCGGCGGAAAGTCCCTTTCTCTCCATAAGCGCCGAGACTATCACCGTTACGACCTCGGCACTGTCGAATATGCCGTGAACATATGTACCGTATACATTACCGCACACAGCCCCGTCCGGCTTTACTGTCCCGTTCTCATACAGCCCGGCAAAAGCTTCGCCGCGTACCTCCGTATCTCCCATATGTATCTCGTAGCCCTCGATATCAGCGCCGCGCAGCGCTCCGAATATGCCGCTGCCGCATTTGATCCTTCCTCTGACACGCACAGTATGTTTCGTGTCCATAAATACGGTCACGATATCAAGCAGTCCCATGCCCCTTATACGTCCGCCGTGCTCTACACCCTGAGGATCACTGAGCTCACGCCCCAGCATCTGATAACCGCCGCATATCCCCATGACCGGGATCCCCCGCCCGGCGAGTCTTACTACGGCAGCCTCAAGACCGTTCTGACGTATATGCAAAAGATCGCCCATAGTATTTTTTGTGCCGGGGATTATTATCATATCCGGCTCTCCCAGCTCGTGCGCTGTTTTTACATATCTTAATGAAACATTCTCATTGGATTCCAGCGGAGTGAGGTCGGTAAAATTCGAAATATGCGGAAGACGCAGCACCGCTATATCAACAGCCCCGCCCCTTCCGTGTGAATCGAGCCGTTCTGTGAGAGAATCCTCCTCGTCTATATCGGCGTCGGTATACGGCACAACACCAAGAACAGGCTTTTGGGTGAGCCGCTCTATGACGTCAAGCCCGCTTTGCAGTATCGTCTTGTCACCGCGGAACTTATTTATTATAAGCCCCTTTATAAGCGCGCGCTCGTCCGGCTCCAGAAGCTCGACCGTACCGTAGAGCTGCGCAAAAACACCGCCGCGGTCTATATCGCCCACCAGAAGCACCGGAGAATCTGCAAGCTTCGCCATGCCCATATTTACAATATCGTTTGTTTTTAGATTTATCTCTGCCGGGCTTCCCGCCCCCTCTATAACTATAATATCGTTTTCTTCGGCAAGCGAATCATACGCTTTCTTTATTACCGGTATGTATCCCGTTTTACGCCTGAAATATTCCTTTGCCTTCATACTGCCTATCGGCACACCGTTTATTATGACCTGAGAACCGACATCACTTGTCGGCTTTAATAGTATCGGATTCATTCTCACATCCGGCTCGCGCATAGCCGCCTCCGCCTGCATGACCTGTGCTCTGCCCATCTCCAGCCCGTCACGGGTGACATACGAATTTAGCGCCATATTCTGCGACTTGAACGGCGCCACCTTATATCCGTCCTGTGTGAATATCCTGCAAAGCGCTCCTGCAATAAGGCTCTTGCCGGCGCCGGACATTGTTCCCTGTATCATTATCGCTTTAGCCATCGATCTCCTCCAATGCTTTTATAAGCATCATGTTCTCCTCATGCAGCCTCACGGCTGTCCTATATGACCGTTCGTCCAGATCTCTGTAATTCGCGCATGAGCGTATCAATATCCCGTATTTTAAAAGCTCTTCCCTCAGCCCGGCGCGATGCTTGAAAAACATAAAATTAGCCGTAGGTTCGTAATGCTCTATCCCAAGCCTTTTAAATTCACTCTTCAAAAATTCACGCTCCGCTTTTATGTACTCCCTAGTTTTTTTGACATGCTCACGCGCCCCGCATGCCGCGATCCCCGCAGCCTCCGCAGGCGCGGAAATCTCCCACGGCTGACGTGAGGAATACATTCCTGAAAGCACAGCCCTGTCCGAGCACAGCATATACCCCAGACGCAGCCCCGGTATCGCATACATTTTTGTAAACGACCGCAGGATCGCAAGATTCCTGTATTCACCGATCATATCCGATACCGAATACCTTTCCGGCTCATCAAGAAAATCATTGAAACACTCATCAACGACCACGAATATTCCCAAACGCGCCGCACTTGCGATGATCTCTTCAAGCTCGTTCCTTTCCTTCAGCGTCCCCGTCGGATTGTTCGGTACGCATATAAACAAGAGATCAGTATCATCCGACAGCATACCCGAAGCCCCTTCGCGCTCATTGTAGTATATGATCTCCGATCCCATACACTCGGCGGCACGACCGTACTCAGAAAACGACGGTGCTGCGATCAGGGTCTTTTTCGGTTTAAGGCACGCGGTGAGCGTAAATATAAGCGATGCCGCTCCGCTGCCGCATATTATATCATCCGCATCCGCACCTGTCATATCCGCTATCGCATTCCGCAGTGATTCGCTGTACGGATCGGGATATACAGAAACATCCGCTTCGCGAAACGCGCGGATCACCTCATCGGGAGCTCCCAACGGATTTATATTCGCTGAAAAGTCCGTTATCCCCTTTCCGTATCTGAAGGCGTCGCCGCCGTGTCTGTTATCTCTCATTCAAAATCCCTCTTTAAAACAATATAAAATACAAAGCCGTTTTCAATCCGAGAAGTATAACAAGCGCCATGACCGACGCTGCATACATCAGCCTGTTCGCGCGCACTATATCCTCCGGCTCGATCTCCCTGCGCTCGTCACCTATGTATTCCTTTTTATAAAGTTTTCCAAAATAGTATGCATCCCCGGCCAGTCTCACACCCAGTGCTCCGGCGCATGCCGCCTCAGTCTGGGCGCTGTTGGGACTTGCATGTTTTGCTCTGTCACGTCTGAATATCCTCATCGCTCCCGCTCCGTCCATGTGAGTTATGTACGCCGCGAGCACGATCAGCAGTCCCGAAAGGCGCGAAGGTATAAAATTCACCGCATCGTCCAGCCTTGCTGCCGCCCTGCCGAGCTTTATATATTTTTCGTTCTTATAGCCCACCATTGAATCCATAGTGTTTACAGCCTTATACAGAAATCCGAGCGGCGCACCGCCGGCAGCGAAATACAGCATAGGCGCTATAACTCCATCCGAAGCATTCTCTGCGACAGTCTCTACCGCCGCTCTTATAACTCCCTTTTCGTCAAGCGCAGCCGTATCACGTCCTACTATCATCGAAACGGCACGGCGCGCATCTTCAAGACTGCCGTATTTTATCGCGTCGTATACCTTCATGCTCTCACACCTGAGCGACCGCGCCGCCAGTATGAACCAACACATAATACTTTCCGCAGCCACATACAGCCAAGGGCTGACAAAGTATGCCGCTGCAGATACCGCTGCTGCCGCAGCCGTTACCACTGCACAGACAATAATGACAAGCATTATCCCTGCCGCGATCTCATGCCCTCGGAATATACGTCTTAAAACGCGTTCACAGATCGATATCAGATCTCCTATAATACATATCGGATGAAATCTCCAATGCGGATCTCCGAATATACAGTCAAGAACAAATCCTGCCGCGAGTGCCGCGGCGGAATATATGATAAGCATTTATTATATCTCCTACTTTATTTTTACCGGTATACCGCAGACAAGCCTGTACACCTCATCGGCACACCCGGCAATGCGGCAGACTATACGTCCCGTCACTTCGCGTATTATTCTCTCACTGCTTTCGGCGGGTACTATACCCATACCGATCTCGTCACAGGTCACGGCATCCGGCTTTTCCGACCCTATAAGCTCAAAGACCCTCTTTTCGGGATCATCACCGTTTTCCACGCACTCCCTTATATACTCGTGCAGGTCAAAAAGCGCTCTTTCCTCGCTTATCCCGAGTGTTTCGGAAACAAAACGCCGCTTCCCCTGATATGCTCCGCCCGTAACAAGAATCATAAGAACCTCCCTGCTGCGATCACCGCAGCCGCGACTGCGCCCTCGCAGATCTGTAAAAACCAGCCCGCAAGATCGCCGGTTATACCTCCAAATCTTTTAACGCTCGTGTACCTGTATATAAAAAACACAATAAGTGCCGCAAACGTCATCCCAATGCCGCGCCGCGCATCTATAAATACCGAGGCACACACAGCTGCCGCCGCCCAGACGACCAGCACCGCCGCAGTACGCTTTTTATCTGCCGCTGAAGAAAATGCCGCAGCCAATCCCGTATTCTTCGCCAGCGGGAACTTCACAACAGAAAGTCCGCTGAGCGAACGTGACAATATACAGCCTATAGCTATAACGGGAATATCCGGCGCTGTCGCCTCGCTCCATATTCCCATCATCAATACAAAATACACTGCGGTATATATCACCGAAAATGCCCCTATATGCGGATCCTTCAGAATTTCCAGACGTTTTCCCTTATCCGCATACGATGCCGCGGCATCCGAGGTGTCAATAAATCCGTCCATATGTATCCCGCCTGTGAGTATTATAGGCAAGACCGTCATTACAGCCGAAAACAGAAGTGTCCCCGCACCGAGCGCATTCATCAAAGCAGCCGCGCAAAGCGCTGTCGCTCCGAGCACCGCACCGACCAAAGGGAAGAAGCACATTGCATACCGCATAGCTCTCTCGTCCCACTCTGTTTTCGGCATAGGTATCCTTGAATACATTGAAAACGCTATGATCACCGATCTCAGCATTTTATCCCCCCTTTTATCACTGTCGGCACAGAGCATACCACCTCTGTCACTCTGTCCGCGATGCCCGCGATATAAATATTTATATCGGCAAGCGCGCGCATGTACATATCCGTCCCCTCGCCATAGTCTATGCCGTCAGAGAACACCTCATTTGTAACTATACATGCGCTGCGGCACACTCTTGCCAGCATATCGACACCTCTCTTTATCCTTTGCACACACCCGGGATCCATCCGGTCTGTTCTGAACATCTCATTGGCGACAAGATTCCCGACGCATTCAAGCAGCACATCAGAGCCGCGAGCTATACAAAGGCTTTCAAGCTCCGTAAAGCATTCAACCGTCGCAAACCCTTTTCCGCCCCGCAATCTTTTATGTCTCGCTATCCTTGCCTCTCCCTCGGCGCCAAACGGCTGCATCGTCGCGATGTATATGAGCGGCGCACCGGTATTTATTTCGTGCAGAGCACAGATGCGTTTTTCCGCATATGCCGATTTGCCGCTCCCGCTGCCGCCCGTTATAAGCTCTATCATTTCCCGTACCTCATACATTCGTCGATAAATCTCTCTGCGAACCGCGGTTCTGAGCGGAGATATATGTGCGGAAACCCCGCAAAGAGCGTCCCCTCCGTATGGACACATTCCCAGCTGCGTCTTCCCCCGGGCTTTACGGCTATACATCCGCTGCCGTTATCAGTACTGTCCCAGTAATGGAATTCATGTATCCTCACGGTCTCGCCGCGGTCAAGATATACGCAGCTGCGAATAGCCGAAAGCTCCGCATAGCCGAATCGGACAAGTCTGTCCCTTTTGACCGCATCCGCCTTTATAACTCCCGCCATATCGGCAAAACAGCCCTTCTTGACCTCTATCCTTTCGTGCAGATACATAAAGCCCCCGCATTCGGCTATGCACGGCATACCGCTCTCTATACACCCTCGTACACTTTTAAGCATCGGTGTGTTTTTACTAAGAGCCTCGGAATGCAGCTCGGGATAACCACCTCCGAAGATCAGCCCCGATACGCCGTCCGGAACATTCTCGTCTTCGATCGGACTGAAGTACACCGGCTCAGCGCCCATGCTCTTTAAGATGTCAAGATTGTCCTTATAATAAAAACAGAATGCACGGTCATACGCAACGCCTATTTTTACATGTCCCCTGTATAGAAATTCACTTTTTTCCGCATCGATAGACGGCGCGCTTTCCGCAAGCTTTAATATAAGCCCGAGATCTACAGTCTCGGCTATCATCTCCGCGTTTTTTTCGATCACATCTGCATCATTTTCCCATGGCATTGTAAGTCCTAAGTGGCGGCTCTCCACAGTGTTTTCAAGTCTCGGTATATAACCTGCGGCAGCCGTTCCTGTCTCACGCTCGATCACCGGCTTTAGCATTTTATATGTCATCTCTGTAACACCGCTGAGTATGACTGCCTTTATGTTGCTGTCATTCCGAAAACCTACGATCCCGTTTATAACGGATATTATCGTATACGACATACCTCGCGCGGGGATCACAAGCACCGCCGGTACACCGAGAGTTTTTAGTGTATCGTACGTGCTGGCCTTATCGGAATCCGGCTTCACGCCGTCATAATAGCCCATAACTCCCTCGATCACCGCGATATCCGCATCCTTCGCATTCTCACAAAACACCTCACGAAGCTCTGCTGGCGACAAAAAAAACGGATCAAGATTTACTCCCTGCCGTCCCGCAGCGGCGAAATGGTGCATCGGATCTATATAATCCGGACCGCATTTAAACGGTGAAACGCTGAGCCCCTTATTTACAAACGCTCTCATGACCGCACATGCGGCGGTCGTCTTGCCGCCGCCGCTCATCGCCGAAACGAAGGCTATACGCGGTATTGCCTTACTCATCATCACTCATCCTCCGAAGTGTAAATATGTATACTGGATTCTCGCCCAGAATAAGCGTACTCCTGCCGGCGTTTCTCGAACGAGCCGCGGATATGAGAGACGTCTCGCAAGACAGTCTGAGCCGTTCTGCGATCCGGACAGTCTCTGACAGAGTTTCAAGCGTTACAGCCGTAAGAACTATTTTAGCGTCCCCGTTTTTTCCAAGCACCGCCTCTATTATCTCTCGAAGATTGCCTCCGCTGCCGCCTATAAATACTCTGTCGGGCGCGGGGAGCTTTTCAAGAGCCGCCGGCGCATCACCGCCGACTATCCTTACGTTATCGGCAAGAAATTTCCGTCTGTTTTCTTCTGTAAGCCGCAGCGCTTCTTCGCCGCGTTCTACCGCATAGACCGTTATGTCATGCGATATCAGTGAAAGCGCTATTGAAATGGAGCCGGTCCCGGAGCCTATGTCGTATATGACGCTTTCCCGATCGGGATCAAGTGCCGCGAGCACAAGAGCTCTGACGCTCTCTTTTGTCATCGGTACCTTTCCGCGTATGAAATCGCCGTCACTCGGATGCTTTCCGAGCAGACATTTCGGTGAGCAGTTTTCTATAATGACTGCTGCCGGATCGGCTGCTTCGCCGGTATATGACTCCGGAGCTGTCGTTATTATCCGTTCATCTTCATATCCGAGCCTCGATCCGATATATACCCTGCATTCCGCGCCGTATTCACCAAGCTCGCTGCATATCCGCAGCGCATCGGCAGCCCTGCCCAGCAGCGCAAACGTGTAACGGCTGTCTCTCACACGGCAAACGATACTCTTATCAATACCGTGCAGGCTTACCACATCTGTATCCTCCGCAGCGATTCCCAGTTTTGCACACATATACGAAAGTGTCGATATGCCCGGAAGCGTTATGATCTCATACCCGGAAAGTCTGTCCCTGAGCTTTTTCGCGCCGCTGTAAAATGACGTGTCCCCCGAGAGCAGCACCGATACTGACGAATACTCCGAATGTTCCGACAAATATTCCGCTATCTCAACGGGCTTGTACGATACGTACATTGGCTTACCGCTGTCCTTCACCGATTCTAACACACGCGCCGCGCCTATAAACGCATCAGACGCCGCTATTGCGTCACGCGCCTCCGCGGTCAGCGTTCCCGCGCCGCCCATTCCCGTTCCTATAAGATAAACCTTCATTGATCGTCTCCTTTATAACACTCTCGCTTCCGCCCCGGCAAAGCTCTCCGTAAACATTCGAAAAAACGATGAACGCGTGTTCGATACGCCCGGCACATCTTTTGCCGATATAGTGATCTATACGCGCGGCGATCCTTTTCATCACTTTTTCAAGTGCTCCGCATTCTTTAAGCACGGATACGGCATCATCAGTCGTAACACTCTCCATTATCCGCTCAAGCTTATCCTTTGGCACTCCCTCCAGCGCCGCGTTCGCACAAAGCACCTCCGCTCTTCCGTCGGCAATGCGCGAATGCGTGTTCATTATCCCGGCCGCAAGCTTTATCAGCTTTCCTGCATGACCTATCAGAAGTATTCCCGCAAAACCTTTATCCGCCGCAAGATCTATGGCTTCACCTATGAAATTCCCGCATTTGACCGCCGCGTCGATGTCAAGTCCAATGTTTTGCATTATATAATCCCTGCCGTAATTACCCGGTGTGACGAGCGCAAACGTGTGACCGTTTGCTTTTTTAAAACTGAGCTCTACGGAGATCGTGTCTATAAGCGCCTTTGTGCTCATAGGCTCAACGATACCGGTCGTGCCGAGTATCGATATACCACCCTCTATTCCCAGCCGCGGGTTAAATGTCTTTAAAGCAGCCTTATCACCGCCCGGCACGGATATAACTATCTCGGCACCGCTCTCCGTCCCGTACTCGTCCATAACATCATACACAGCCTCAGTGATCATTCTTCTCGGTACGCTGTTTATTGCTGCCTCGCCGACTGGCTGTTCAAGCCCCGGCTTTGTCACTCTGCCTACCCCCTTGCCTCCGTCTATCCGTATATCCTTTCCGCAGAGGCGCACTCGGGAGTATATCAAAAGCCCGTCGGTTATATCAGGATCATCACCGGCATATTTTTGTACGGCACACACTGCAATGTCTCCGTCAAAATGCGCATCAATAAGCAATGCTGTCACAGTCTCTCCCGACGGCGTGACAACCCCCTCGCTCTCCGGGATCATGCCCGAGATCAACATCCTTACGGCTGCCTTTGAGGCTATCGCGGCACAGGTGCCGGTCGTGTATCCCTTTTTCAGCTTACCCATTACTCTTGTGATCTCCTATTGCCATTCGGATATGATCCGCAAATATCGCTCTTACTCCTTCGTATTCTCCGAGTCCGCGTCTTTCACATATGACCTCATACCCTTCGGCTTCAAGCTCCGTAAGCCACGATCCCTCGCCGCTCCCGCAAATATCATTCAGTGCATGCTCTCCGGCAACCATGAGAAGCGGCTTGAGTATCACTCTTTTCGCCCCCGAAATCCGAAGCCTGCTCTTTACATCCTCAATATCCGGAAACGCCTCAACTGTGCCAACAAAACAGTTTTTATGTCCCCTTGCGTTCAAGCGGTACGCAAGGGCGGCATACGCCGAATTTGCGCAGTGTTCTGTACCATGTCCGACAAACACCGCCGCGGTCCCGTCGTCCGTAAGCTGTGGCGCAGCTTCCGCCATCACTTCTGCAAGCCGTTCATAATCGCTGTCATATGTGAGAAGCGGAGTACCTATGCACATCGTCTCAAACCGGTCTCTGTATCCGTATACCTGCTCTCTCATCAGCTCATATTCGTATCCGTTTATAATATATGTAGGCTGTACGACAATATCGGAATATCCTTCTCCTGCAAGCTTTTCAAGCGCTCTCGGAACATTATCCGTCTCCATCCCGTCACGCGCCTCAAGCTTTGCTATTATCCTTTCACTAGTAAACGCCCGTCTTACCTCATAATCTTCAAAAGCCGCCCCGAAGCTTTTCTCTGCCGCTTCTATCGCAGCCATTGCGCCTTTACAGCTCGTACCAAAGCTTACGGCAAGTATCGCTCTTTTGTAATCCATTGATAATTCTCCTCTCATGTACCGATAACTCGCCGTGGACAGCCAAAACAGAACACGGCGATGAGACTTGGTGAACATTCCTGCATATGTTCACTCATATCAGCTCACCCAGTTTTCGTGCAAGGTACAACGGTATATTTGTAACTGCGCCGTCACGACGGTATGACCGTTTCGAAAAACGCACGGCATATTTGGGTGATCTTTCCGAAATATATCGCTTAAATGACGGCGCTGTCTTATCCTCTCCCCCTTTTACTTCTATAGGTATTATGTCGCTGCCATACTGTACAATAAAATCGATCTCTCCTCTTTTATCCGCAAAATATCTGGGCGCGACCTCGAACTGTCCGGTAAGCTGCTGCAATACGTAATTTTCGGTCAGTGGTCCTTTGAACTGATAATCGCTTTTCAAAAGGATCGCGCTGTTATCGATACCCGCCATATGCTTTAGCAGCCCCGTGTCAAACATGAACAACTTGAATTGACTCAAGCTATCAAATGCGGACAGCGGATGCTCTGGCTTCGACACGTTATATACCCTGTTCACCATTCCTGCCGAAACGAGCCACTCTATCGCTTCCTCATATTCGCGTGCCCTTGCTCCCTCACGCACCGCGCCGTAAATAAACTTTTCGTTTGCCTTTGCAAGCTGCGTTACTATACTTCTGAATACCATGAGTATCCTGCCGCTGTTGATCCTGCCATTATGCTTTGAGAAATCGTTCTCATATATCTCTGTCAATTCATGCTGGATCCGCGATATTCTCGCGGGATCCTTATGCTTTACCCATGACGCAACACACTCCGGCATTCCGCCTATAATGATGTAGTTATTATACGCCTCAAGCAGCTTCGAATGGAATATCTCCTCTATCGTCCGATCCTTGCTTATCGTTTCATAATACGAAAACAGCTGCGGTTTTGTCGCCTCCAGAAATTCGTCAAACGTCATAGGCGCTATATCGAGCAGGTTTACCATCCCCACAGGGTACGTTTTCGGCTGTGAGAGAAGTGTTCCCAACAAACTTCCCGCCGCGATAACATGATATTCATTTGCTTTTTCATAAAAATATTTCAACGAGTTCAATGCGGCGGAACACTCCTGTACCTCATCAAAAATAATTAGCGTCTTCCCCGGTACTATCTCGCGTTCCGCGATCAGCGACAACAGCTCCACTATTCTGCGCGGATCCTTATTCGCCTCAAAGATAGAACTCAGCTCTTCCTCTTCATCAAAATTAAGATAGACGAAATCTTCGTAGCAGCTTTTCCCAAACTCTTTCATAAGCCACGTCTTACCCACCTGCCGCGCACCCTTGAGTACCATGGGCTTGCGTTCTTCGTCATTTTTCCAATGTATCAGTTCACGTATCGCGTTCCTTTTCATGAAGATCACCGTCCGTTGCAAAATAATACATATATTGTATCACATTTTTCCCGCATTTTCAATCCGTTATTTACACATTTCTCCGCCAATTTAAAATGTCTTTCTACACATTTTTCCGAAATCATGCCGTGGACCGGCATTTCTATCACTGCTGTCTTTTTATCATATACAGAAGCGCGTTACAGATCGCTGCCGCGACATTGCTGCCGCCCTTGTTGCCAGCCGCCGCAATATACGGCACACCGATCCGCATGATCGCTTCCTTTGCTTCCACTACATTCACAAATCCCACCGGTACAGCTATCACCAGCTTCGGGTTTATCCTGTGCTCACAAATAAGCTCGTTCAGTCTTATAAGTGCGGTCGGCGCATTCCCGACCGCAAATATGAGCTCATTTTTCAGAGTAAGAGCGTGATCTACAGCCGCGCATGATCTTGTTATCCCGCGTGCCTTCGCCTCCGCCGCGACCTCCGGATCGGCTATGAAACAGTGTACGTCGCCGCCTATCGAGCGCAGTATAGCTTTGTTTATCCCTGCGAGCGCCATACTTGTATCCGTAACTATATGCGCTCCGTTTTTGAGAGCTTCCACTCCGTGCCTCACGGCGTCCTCTGAAAACTGTAGGTTCTTTACATAGTCAAAATCCGCCGTGGTGTGTATCACACGCTTCAGGACCGTCTTATTCTCGGGCAGCATTTGTATGTCCCCCAATCTTGACTCTATTATCTCCATACTGCGCTTTTCGATCTCTGAGGGCTTTGTATATTCATATACACTCATCGCTCTCCCCTTTCCGCGTCGCATACGATAGCCTCCGCCATAGAAGCAAGCGATGCATGATCCGCGGTCATGCATTCCATACCGTATCCCACAGCCTTCTCAGCGGTGCTGCCGCCTATGCATACGGCTTTAAAAGATGAGAGATCGGCATTCTTATGAAACTGCATAAACCCTTCTACCGTAGAACCACTCGTAAATGTTACATAATCTATTTTTCCTTCGTTTATAAGCTCCGTCATATTGAATTCGCATTCCGGTACAGTTCTGTATACGGTTATCTCCGTAAACCCAATTCCGGATCTTTTGAACACCTCGTCGATCTCCCGGTTTGCGTTTTCCGCGCGCAAAAGCAGTACCTTCTCTGCTCCTGAATCTACGATCGCCGTGCCCAATACCCTTCCGCTGTATTCACCGGGCACTATATCTGCATTTATACCGTATTCCGAAAGCGCCCCGGCTGTAGATCCGCCTATAGCTGCGATCTTTACACCGCCGAACACTCTCGCGTCACAGCCTTGCTTTTTGAGTAACTCCATCACTGTTCTTACGCCATTTGCGCTCGTGAATGCCACGGTATCGCATTCCTTAAGCTCTCGCTTTATCTGATCCGCCGTCCTGCCGTCCACGAGATCTTCCGTGTGTATACATGGACACTCTATCACCTCAGCGCCCATGCTGTAAAGTATTGAGGAAAGTCCGCTTGAGCTGTTCTCATGTCTTGTTACGGCTATTGTTTTCCCGTGAAGCGGCAGCTTTGAATACCAGTCGAATTTTTCACTCAGCTCGCATACGCCTCCGACTATAATTATAGCAGGACTTTCTATCCTGCCCGCTTTTTTTTCAATATTATTAAGTGTCCCCAATATTTTTTTCTGAGCCGGCGTCGTTCCATGCTCTATCACCGCGCACGGCGTGTAAATATCCATTCCGCCGTTCATAAGCCCCTTTACTATATGGCTCAAAAGTGCTGCGCCCATTAAAAATATAAGCGTTCCGCCTATGCCGGCATAGGCCTTAAAGTCGATATCAGGATTTATACCGTCTCTTGTATGCGCCGTCACTATATGCACTGAAGCTGACGTGCCGCGATGCGTCACCGGTATTCCGGCATAAGCAGGCACCGCAACGGCAGAGGTTATTCCTGGCACGACTTCAAACGGCACGCCGTTTTTCTGCAAAAGCTCAAGTTCTTCGCCGCCTCTGCCGAAAACGAAGCTGTCACCGCCTTTTAGCCGTACTACGTTTTTTTCGTCGAGCGCGTGGTCCAGAAGAAGTCTGTTTATTTCATCCTGAGATACTCTATGAGAACCACAGCGCTTGCCTACGTCTATCCGCTTTGCTCCGTCCGGTATAAGCTCAAGCACCCCGGCACCTACAAGCCTATCGTACAAAACCACATCGGCACTTTTTATCGCCTCAGCGCCCTTCAGCGTCAAAAGTCCCGGATCACCGGGTCCTGCGCCGACCAACGTGACCTTACCAAGCATTCATTCTCACTCCTTTGATCTGATCATCCGTGCGAGCCGTTCTCCCGCGCCGGATGCGTTTTCCGCACTGTCCGTAATCTCTGCTCTTATTATTTTACCGCCCCTGACGTCCATACCTATAATATTTATCCTGTCCCCGTCAAGTCTGCAAAATGCCGCCGCAGGCGCCGAGCAGCCGCCGTTTGTCTCCCTTATAAATGCACGTTCTGCTTCCGCACATATCCGTGACTCCCTGTTGTCTATAGTGTCAAGGAACGAATATGAGCAGTCTGCACGGCACTCTACAGCTATTATCCCCTGCCCTGCCGCAGGAAGTATTTCCTTTGGCGAAAAAACACGGCTTATCCGCTTTTCAAGTCCCAGACGTACTATACCTGCCTTTGCAAGCACAAGAGCAGAATACTCTCCCGCGTCAAGCTTTTGAAGCCTTGTAATCACATTACCTCTTACCGGTTTTACCCTCACTCCCGGAAACAGCTTTGTTATCTGCGCTGCGCGGCGCAGGCTTGCACAGCCTATAGGCAGTGTCATGTCAAGTTTATCTGTCCCCTCCGGCAGGATAAGCACATCGCGCGGATCCTCGCGCTTCGAATACGCAGCTATCCTTATTCCGTCCGGAAGCTCCGAAGGTATATCTTTAAGACTGTGTATAGTTATATCCACCCTGCCTGAGAGCAGCGCCGTATCAAGCTCCTTTATGAACAATCCCTTTCCGCCGACCTTGTCGAGAGTCCTGTCAAGTATCCTGTCACCCGTGGTTTTCATAGTCACCAGCTCCGTAGCCATCCCGGGCTCTGCCGCGCGGATGAGCTCCAATATTATCTCACTCTGCGCCACGGCAAGCACACTTTCACGGCTGCCCGCTGTTATCTTTTTCATCGGCTACTCCCTCCTCCATCAGCCTGTATATACAATGTTCCAATTCGTCAAAGCTCATTCCTCCGTTTTTCTCCTTCGGACGCCTTATTATAAGCACAGTCATCCCAAGATGCTTCGCCGCTCTGAGCTTTTCGGGCATACCTCCGGTTTTGCCGCCGTCCTTTGTGACAAGATATTTACAGCCTGCAAAATCCGTCAGATCATCCTCATAAGAAAACGGCGGGGTCTTAAACATAAGATTGTCTATCCCCAGCCCGGCACATTTTTCCCTTACCTCCGGCGTGTCGAGAACTCTCGCCGAAACCCTGTCTCCGATAACGGAAAACTCTCCGAGCTCTTTGCTGCCCGTGCTCACAAATACTCTGCCGCCGCATCCTCTCAGGTAGTCCGCCGCCAAAGCTACACTGTCAAAATATAAAGCGTCATCACAAACGGTCGTCTCTCTTATAAGCCTGAAATACCGCTTGCCGATTTCTGAACAGGCTGACGAAATATTTTCCGACACGACCTTTGCGTATGGATGCGTAGCGTCTACCACGGCATCCGCATCGGATATGACCCCGCATATCCCGTCTTTGCCGAGCCTGCCAGCTTTTACATCCGCGCCGCGCATCAGCTCCGCACCGTATTCCGTTGCAACATATGCTGTTACATCCGCACCATGCGCCGAAAGGCGCTCACACATCTTCCTGCCGTCCGCAGTTCCCGAAAAAACAACGATCCTCAAATCCTGTACCCCCTGGGCGTCACAAGCCGTCCGTTTATGACACGAGTCTCGCTGTTCCCGATAAAAACAGTCGTGAACATATCCGTATGGGCATCCTTCAGCTCATCCAAGGTATATATCTCGTATCTCTCACCGTTCCTGCCTATGTTTACCGCACAGGCACACTGTGTTTCGGCTGACTTATACTCTGCGATACATTCACAGGCGCGCTTTAAATATCCGCTTCGCTTTTTGCTCGATGGATTGTAAAGACATATAACAAAATCTGCCTCGGCGGCAAGCCTAAGCCTTTTCTCTATGACCTCCCAAGATGTAAGCCTGTCGGAAAGACTTATTACCGCAAAATCATGACCTATCGGCGCGCCTGCGACCGCCGCGCCGCTGCACGCCGCCGTTATCCCCGGTATCACTTCTATCTCTACCTCAGGATGCCCGGCACAAATCTCATATACCAGAGATGCCATTCCATATACTCCCGCATCTCCGCTCGACACGACCGCCGCACACCTGCCTGCAAGTGCGCATTCAAGCGCTGTACGGCAGCGCTCTGTCTCACGTGTCATCGTTGAGGAAATTATCTCCTTGCCGTCAATAATATCCTTTATAAGCTCAATATATGTCCCGTAGCCTACTATAACCTCCGCTTCGCTCAGCGCATCGACCGCCCGCGGCGTCATATCTGCTCTGTCGCCCGGTCCGATCCCGACAACATATATTTTCATCCGATCACGTCCTTTCCGCGGCTGCTCTGCGCCTTGCCTCACGCGACCCGCCCTCTATCCTCTCACAGCACAGACCGAGCGCATCGCTTCCCACAGTATCACGCAGGGATTTCAATATCAGATCGGCAGCCTTTTCCGCAGCCACAATCGCCGCAGTCTCCGCATCACCGCTTTCCCGCACTGCGTCAAACTCCGCAGAGCACAAAACACGCTCAGAAACAGCCCTTTTTATATCGTCTATCAACGGAAGCATGTCTCTGAATCTGTCCCACTGCATGAATTCCTCCACCGAACTCTCCGCTATAGAATACACTGCCTTTATTTCAGGATCTGCCTTATGACCTTCGCTGTATATATCATCTATATCAAAGCATCGCGTCAACTCTCCTACCCCCTTCTCTATATCACGCGGCACTGCAAGATCGAATATGCACAAGGGCATTCCCGGAAGACGCTCCGCAGCCTCACGCGTAAGCGTAAAGTGAGGGCTTCGAGTCGCGCTTATAACTATATCGCTCTCCGCCACGCTTGCAAGCCTTGCGGCATATTCCACAGGCACGGCACCTCTCGGGATTATATTTTCACCAGACCTGTATGAACGTATCGTTATCTTTACATCACAGCCGCGCTCGATAAGAGTCTTTGCCGCGAGACAGCCCATTTTTCCGCTTCCTATGACGAGTGCGCGTCTTCCTTCAAGACCGCCCGCCAGCTCCTCTGCCATATCCACTGCGCGTATCGCGGCGGACCTTGGGACCGCCGTTATATGGTGCTCGGTAAGCGCTCTTTTCCCGGAGGCTACAGCTTCTCTAAAAAGCGTGCTGAGAACAGCATCCATACCGCCCGACTCCCGGCTCAGCTCAGCTGCACCGCTTATCTGTGAAACGATCTGCTCCTCGCATATTATTGCCGAATGCAGTCCGCACGCTACCTCCGAAAGATGGCGCACTGCGTCCACACCGTATCTGACCTTCATCCTGCCCTCGAAACCGATACCCTCCTCACCGCATGTCTCAAACAAGATCCCTGTCGGATCCTCGATACTGTCCTTAAACGATACATATATTTCCGTCCTGTTGCAGGTAGAAACTATGACACATCCGAGAATATTCTCTCTCTTACAAATATCCTCCGTCATCCTTCTTATTTCATCCTTACCAAAGCTCAGTCTTCCTCTGAGCTCCAACGGTGCAGATCTGAAATCTGTTCCTGCCATCGCAAGCTTCAAAATTCAACACTCCAATCCATTTCCGCTATGGCGGCGGTGACACCTTTTCCCGCCGTCTTTCTTACTACAAGCCTCGTTTTCCTGCCGAGCCGCTCCCCGCAAAGCACAGCTGCCCTTTCACACACATTTCCCGCACCGGTGACTTGTCTGACAAACTCGGACTCGGTAAAATCTCCTCTCACACTGCAAAGCTGATCTGCCGTATAGAATTCCGCCGTCACACCGAGTTGTTTTGCAAGCGCCCCAACCGATGGCTCGTTTGCTTTGAGATCTACAGATGCAACAGCTGCCGCCGCATCAGCTCTTATCCCGTACTCATCCAATAATCCCGTTACAAGCTCGATGAGAGCGTCTGTTTCGGCTCCGGCACGGCTCCCTACTCCTATGATATATCTTTTTGGTATAAGGCAAAGCGTATGATCAAATACCGCTCTCGGCTTGTCGCCAATATACAGCCCGCACTCCCGCCCGCTGCCGCTGACGATCCCATCGGGCAAGCTGTTCTTTACCTCAAATTCGGAAACCAGTCCGACAGTGCTGCCCCCAAGCAAAGCCGAGGAAATGTATTTGATCTCTGAAATATCGTCGACCGCATAGCCGTTTTTCACCGCCCATTCGTCTGCTGCAAAGCAGCCGTTTATATCGGTCGCGGTGGTTATGACAGCATTTGCTCCTATGTGAGCGGCTATCATCCGCGCATACCCGTTGGCGCCGCCTATGTGTCCGGAAAGTATCGGTATAACGTATCTGCCCCTTTCATCTGCGGCTATTACAGCGGGGTCCGATCGTTTCGAGACTATATACGGAGCACATGCGCGAACAGCTATCCCGACAGCGCCAATGAAAACTATCAGTGCCGAATCACGAAATCTTGCGCCTGTCCAATCGGCAAGGCTTTCACTCCTCCTGTTAAAGTTCTTTCCCGTTCTAATGACCTCAAAGCCTTTGAGACAGCCGGCTATCTGTTCACCGAGTTTGTCACCGGTTTCAGTAAACGATATGATTGCCACTCTCATTTCTGTTCCCTTCTGTAGCCGTGCGAGAAACCGGGATCATACAGTTTCGACCGCTCATAATCCCTGCCTAGGAAATCTCCTACGAGAACCAGCGCTGTCCTGTTTATCCCCTGCTCCGCCGCATCAGCGGCAAGATCCCCGACGGTGGTCATGACCGTCTTTTCATCATCCCATGTTGCCTTGTATACGATCGCAGCGGGCGAGTCTTTACGGTATCCGCCCGATATCAGCCGCGCTGAAAGCTCCTCGAGCATCCCCGCTGAAAGGAATATCACCATAGATGCACCATGGCTTGACAGAAGCTCTATACTTTCTCTTTCGGGAACAGGTGTTCGTCCCGCCATCCGGGTTATTATTACAGATTGACTCACTCCGGGCAGCGTATACTCCGCGCCTATCGCTGCCGATGCTCCGAACATTGAACTGACACCCGGACAGACGTCATATTTTATACCCAGCCTGTCCAATGCATCGATCTGCTCACGTATCGCCCCGTATATCGATGGATCACCCGTGTGAAGTCTTACCGTCTCCTTATCGGCATTTTCAGCTATTACGCCGATCACTTCCTCAAGTGTCATTCCCGAACTGTCGTAGATCTCGCAGTCTTTCCGCGCACAGCATAAAAGCTCCTTGTTTACAAGTGAGCCTGCATATATTATTATATCCGCCTTTTCCAATAAATTTCTTCCGCGCACCGTTATTAGATCCGCCGCTCCCGGTCCTGCGCCCACAAAATGAACCATTTAATTACTCCTCCGCCATATGCTGTTTTACTATAAACAGCGTGAAATACCCCACCGGCATATTTATCTCCTCAAGATTGTATGCAAAGCGTTCTCCTTCCATACCGCACCGCTCCGCCATATACACTTTGGCATCACAGCCACAGTCCCTAAGTATATCGCAAAGCCGGTCTGCCTCGCGTCCCGCCTTCATGAACACCTTTGTGCCCGGCAAAAGCATAAGATCAGCAGAAAGCTCATAGCTTGCAGGCATTATGACAAGAGGCTCGTTCCGCTCACACAGCGCCGTATTAAGCCTAGCGGCGGCAGCACAGAATGAGGTTATACCCGGTATCAGTTCCGTTTCAAAGCCCATATCCTTTACGATCTCATTTACCTTCATATAAGTTGAATAGACAGTGACATCACCCAATGTAATAAAAGCTATATCCGCACCTTTATCTAAATATCCGGCTATCATATTCGCTGTCTCTTCATAATTTTTTCTCAGCTCCGAGTGATCCTTTGACATCGGCATCACAAATTCTATTACTTTTTTGTCCTTTATGTACTCAGAGACTATGTCATAAGCCGCTTTGCCTCCGCCTTTTGTTACGGGCGATGCTATTATATCAGCTTCTTTCAGTACCCTAAGCGCCTTTAACGTCAAAAGCTCCTTATCTCCCGGTCCGACTCCAACTCCATAAAGCTTTCCTTTCCGCATTACGATCCTCCGTTATCTTATTGCTTCTTCACATATTATACACTAAAATATTTGTATTGTACAGTGCTTTTCGGAATTTTGTTTCGATTTTGCCGTGAGTCTGTAAAATTTCATATGAACACTATTGAATAAATGGGACCGCTGTGGTATAATAGAACTACAAAGACTACACAGGAGAGAGCATATCATGAAAGAATATACCGATACTGCAAAACGGATCATTGCCGCATCAGACGACCCAAAAAAAGATGCGCCAGCAAAGAGAGTGCTTATGAGCAAACTGATAATAGCTCATATACTGAAGGACTATGTAGAAGAGTTTTATGATGTAAGCGTTGATGACATAATCAATAAATGCATAGAAAATGTGAGCTATGGAGAAGTCCCCGTTGATAATAACGCAGCACCGGAATTCATAAAGGGACTCGCAAACGAAGATAAATCGACCTCAGGTGATGACCTAATAACATATGACGTTCTTCTTGAGGTTGCCACCTTGCTCTCGGAGCAAATAGGAATCATCGTAAATGTAGAGCCTCATAACAGAGATAATGGTCGGCTTCCGTACAGTATCATAAACAGGGCAAGATATTATGTTGCCAGATTGGTATCGGCTCAAAAGGGCAGATATTTTGTCAAATCTGATTATAACAGCATCCGAAAGGTGTATTCTATATGGATCATAATGACTCCAAACGAAGGAAAGAATACTGTAACAAAATATGAAGAAACGCCCAAATGTATTGTCGGCAATTACACGGAGCCGAATTCTTCACCGCTTACATCAATAATTATGATACGGCTCGGTAAGATAGAGGAATCCGCGGGAGCACTAAAAATTCTGAATATGCTTATGACAGCTATGAGCGCTGAAAAAAAGATAAAAATGCTTGAGGACGAGGGTGTCAAAATGACACGCGAATTCAAAAAGGAGGTAGAAGATATGTGTGATTGGACAGAAGCATTTGCCGAAAGAGCTAGAGAAGACGGCTGGGAACAAGGATTAGCTGAAGGCAGAGCTAAAGGCAGAGCTGAAGGCAGAGCTGAAGGCAAAGAAGAGGCTAAGCTCAGCGCTGTGCGCAATATAATGCGTTCGCTCAATCTTGCGGCAGACAAGGCACTCACTGCCGTGGGCATACCCCAGGCAGAGTGGGACAATTATCTTCCACGGCTTACTTGAGCAAAAAACACGGGCATTCGTTTTTCGGCGAATGCCCTTTTTCTATGTCATATTTTATCTTTCTGCCACCGAAATCAATGACATGTAAATGAACAATCTCGTTACTTAAAAGCAGCTTGTATTTGTTCACGCCTTTTTACACCTAGCTGCCTCAATGGAACACAATGAAAAGAAAGAACCCGCTCCTTCCGGAGCGAGTCCCTTTATGCTGAATACCTGTTATACAATATTCAATTATACAAGACCTACTGCGCCAAGATACTGATAGATTATAGCAGCAGCCTGTGCTCTCGTTGCTGTAGCCTTCGGCTCAAACGTTGTAGCGGATGTACCGTTGATAACGCCTGCAGCATTAAGAGCTGATACATATGTCTTTGCATAATCTGCGATCTGTGCTTCATCAGCAAATACTGTAGCTGTACCTGCCGGCAGCTTAGCAAGGTTGCCTGTTGCCTCAATTGCTCTGTAGAGCATTGCAGCCATCTGCTCACGCGTGATCGTAGCGTTCGGATCAAATGCTGTCTCCGATACACCGTTTACGATACCGTTAGCAGCCGCAGCCTGTACGTAACCGTAGAACCAGTCACTCGGACTTACGTCAACGAATGTCTGTGCAGCGTTCGGTGTTGCGCTGATACCGAATGTAGCGCAAACCATCTTAGCAAACTCGGCTCTTGTTACGCTAGCGTTCGGATCAAATATAGTATTCGAGCGTCCGTTAATGATACCTGCCGATACAAGGTAATTGATAGCAGGCTGAGCCCACTGTACCGAACCAAGGTCAGTAAAGTTGATGCCCGGTGTTACTACACCTGTGCCGCCGTTCGGACGAGCTATACCGCCGCCTGCTGAGTTACCGTTGCCGGTTGAACCGCTGTTCGAGCTGCCGCCGCTGTTGCTGTTTGAACCTGTTCTTGTAAATGTAGCGCTTACATCTGTGTCTCTGTTAACAGTTATAGTCTTCGGTGAAGATGTGCCGCTGATATCGCCGCCCCATCTTGAGAAGTCATATCCGTTGTCAGCGATTGCTCTCAGTCTTACGCTTGTGCCTGCCGGAATCTCCTCTTCGATATCCTCATCATCAGTGTCAAGCGATACCGAGTTACCGTCTGCATCTGTATATGTGACAGTTATTGCACCGTGTGAAGGTGTATCAACAGTAAGAGTTACCATACCGTCTTCAGGCTCCTCTGTAGACTCAGGCGGATATACACCCTCATATGCAGGATAAACAGTCATAAGGTTCTCAGCTGCCTGCTCAGTAGTCTGATAAGCCGGTGAAGCTGTTACTGTTACGCCGTCCTTGATAAGGAAGGTAAGATTGTCTATTACATCCTTCATGTCGCCGTCGCCGTAACCGTTTCTGTTGTAACCGTTGATAAGGTTGAAATACTCATCCTCTGTAAGCTGCTCACCGTTGTACTCTGCAACGAAGTCTTCGCCATACTCAGCTGCGCTGCTGCCGTTTGTTACATCAACAACTGCAGCTATGAGCGAACCGCCGTCCATTGTATCCGGTACATCTACGAGTATGTCTGAGAACTTAACCTCATCGTCACCCTCAAACTCAGGCTCTGCTGTAGCTGTTGCTGACGGAGCCTCACTTGTTGTAGGTGCCTCTGACGAAACCGGAGTCGGATTTGCAAGTACTGTTACAGATGAAACCTCAAGTGTTCCAGCATCGACTGTCAACTTAGGATATGTGCCATTATCTACATATGCAATCTCTGAACCAGAAGCAAGGTTACCTACCAAGTCTGACTGTAACTCTGATGCAAATGTTATTGTTATAGTTGCAAGCACATCTCCGTGAGTTGCAATGGTATGCGGATGGAACGGATCTGATCCATATCCATTGACCTTACATATTCCGTTATCATTGTTCTGTGTGCCAGCAAATGCACTTCCACTATTTCTTACTGCTGTTACTGTATAATCGGGAACATTGTCACCAAAATCAATCATTGCAGTCCATGAAGTAATATTGTCAATACCTACAGCCTTGACATCTATAACTGCAACAGTAGACGAACTTTCATCAGCTTTATAGTCAAATACTATACCCTCAGTAACTTCCTCTGTTGGCTGTTCTGTCTCAACGGGAGACGTCGTTCCAATCGGAATCGCTGTAGGTCTTGTTGTTACATACGGCGTTGCTACTGGAGCAGCTGTTTCAGTCGGTGCAGCTGTTTCAGTCGGTGCAACTGTTTCAGTCGGACCAGCCGTTTCAGTCGGACCAGCTGTTTCAGTTGGTGAAGGATTAGCTAAAATTGTATCCGATACTGCTGCAAGAGTACCTGCCTCAATCGTCAATTTCGGATATGTACCGTTATCCACATACGCAACCTCTGATCCAGTTGTCAAGGTTGCCGTAAGATCAGTTTCAAGTGGTTCTTCGAATGTAAGCGTTACAGTAGCTAAAACATCACCATGAGTAGCTACAACATGAGGATGGAACGGATCTGAACCATATCCATTAACCTTACATATTCCATTATCGTTATTCTGCGTGCCAGCAAATGCGCTTCCTGTATTTCTTACTGCGCTTACTGTATAGTTGGGAACATCATCTCCCAAATCTATCATCGCAGTCCATGAGGTAATATTATCCACTTCTGCAGCCTTTATTTCAATCACAGCTGTTGTTGAATTACTATTACTCTCATCATAGTCAAGCACAATTCCCTGTGTAGCCGTACTCGTATCATCAGCTGCACTAACTGACAACGCCCCGGTAAAAGCACTTGTCAGCATCGCTACCGAGCATACAAACGACACAAATTTCTTTGTTGCTTTCATATATACTCCCTTCATAAAACAATTATTAATATCTGATTAATTGCATTAGCGCAGAAACACATAACGAATTCCTGCGCTTTTGCATCAAATATTACCAAACTTATTCTGCTTTAGCCTGTACCTGTATTTCTGTACTTACTAAATCATTGTAGCCCTGTGCTACATTTCCAACTTCAAAAGATGCAATCTTAGCAGCATCTGTTGATGTAGCATTATTATCCAAGTCAACATCGCCTATTTTTACAGTCTCAGCATCAATGCCAGATACAACTGTATACTCAGCACCAACTGCATCATTATAGCCTTCTGCTGTCATACCAACCTCTGCTGATGCAATCTTAGCAGCATCGGACGAAGTTGCCTTTTCATCATCATCTACATCGCCGATAACTATTGTTATATTTCCTGGCTCAACCGCACCTACTGTGAAAGTTGTTTTCTGCATTGATCCATCAGTACCGCCGATACGCACTTCATATGTACCGTCTGCCAAAGTTCCAACCGGAACAGAAGCAAATGATGTGCCATCGTCTTTCTGATCGATCTGCTCTACTACATCGCTAGCGTTGCTTGAATCCACTGTTACGCCCGCTTCATTAACTATCAAAAGAGTCTGTGAAGCACCTGTAGCTGTAACATCGCTGAGCGTTACAGTACCGTCGGCATAGTCTGCCGTCATCGCCATTGCTGAAGCTGTCATTGCCATCGATGCAGCTGAAACTGCTGCGATCGCGAACAAAGTTTTAGATAATTTCTTCATCTTCTTACCCCTTTTCATTAAAAAATATAAATTTGCTTGCTCTGCGCATCGATAAAATTGCGGACCCTGATGCGCTCACAATGCTATATTCATATATCTACATTATAAACTACTTTAGTTCAAAATGCAATATTTTTTTTTGATTAAAATTATTTTTGTGCACAATGTACATAAGAGCGTTTTTATTCTGTGTATCTTGTCCATATCCTATATCGTGTAAATAAAAACCCTCCCCTTATGCGGGGAGGGCGTAACCGCTGCCTTGCGGCAACGGTGGAGGGGTCTTACAAAAACACGAGTATTTATCCCGTGTCTGCCGCATTCCGATCATCTGCGGCCTCGTCTTTTCCTTCTATAATCATTATACCACAAAAGAAACAAATATTCAATACTTTTCTAAAAAAATCAATCGACAGAAATACAATAATACGTTACTATTCAGGTATCGCGCACTCCAAAAAGACCTATTGTGCCATAATAGGTCTGTCTAAGAG
>DVNB01000109.1 GCA_018714695.1 Candidatus Ornithomonoglobus merdipullorum
ATAGAGCCGGAGATCGCGTTTGCGGATCTCAAGGACGATATGGACCTTGCTGAGGATATGCTGAAATATATCATAAACTATTGTCTCGAGAACGCACCGGAGGAGATGGAATTCTTCAACAAATTTATAGACAAGGGGCTCCTTGAGCGTCTGAACAACGTCGTATCAAACGAGTTCAAGCGCATAACCTATACGGAGGCGATAGAGATACTCAGCAAGAACAACGATAATTTCAGCTACAAGGCTGAGTGGGGCTGCGATCTTCAGACAGAGCACGAGCGCTATCTTACCGAGACGGTGTTCAAGCGTCCGGTAATGGTAACGGATTATCCGAAGGAGATAAAGGCATTCTATATGAAGCTCAACGATGACAAGAAGACCGTTGCCGCAGTCGATGTTCTCGTTCCCGGAATAGGCGAGATCATAGGCGGAAGCCAGAGAGAGGAGAACTATGATGTCCTTATCTCAAGAATGAATGAGCTCGGACTTGATCCGAAGGATTACGACTGGTATCTCGATCTGCGCAGATACGGCACCAATAAGCATGCCGGATTCGGACTGGGATTCGAAAGAGCGGTCATGTATATAACGGGTATGCAGAACATACGCGACGTGCTCCCGTTCCCGCGTACTGTAGGTACTGCAGATTTCTGATAATGACCTGTCCTGAAAGGAAGTTGGCTTAGAAATGAAATGGATATATTTTATACTGGTTGCCGCGGCGCTCATACTTGCATACCGCTACAGCTGGGTGCTGGGCATTGCCGTTTCGATAGTTCTGGTGCTCTACGGTATCTATTACTATCTTCCGCAGATATACAGAGTAAAGGGCAGACAGTATTTTAATGAAGGCAATTACCATGCCGCTAAGCGTATGTTTAAAAAAGCGGTGGATACGGGGCATGCGAAGGGAGATATACGAATGGAGTATTCGTATATATTGCTCCGTACCGGAGATATTGACGAGGCTGAGCAGGTGGTCAACAACATGCTCTGCTACAAGATAAAACCGGAATACCGCGGCAGAGCCATAATACAGCGCTGCATGTGCTATTACAAAAAAGGAAACCTTGACGAGGCGATCGAGGACGGAATGGAGCTGTTCAACGAAGGCTACAGAAGCATAATGCTTTACGGTATGCTCGGATTCTTCAAGATACTTAAGGATCCGATGAGTCAGGACACCTTTGATTTCTGTCTTGAAGCATACGATTATGCCGACGACGACAGAGATATACGCGATAATCTTCTTATTTGCTATTATAATCGCGGCGAGTACGAAAAGGCAAAGGAGATCTCCGATAAGGTGCTCGAAAAGAATCCGAAGTTCGTTGAGGCATGGTATCACGGCGCTCAGGTGGACTATAAGCTCGGCAATTACGAGGACGCGCTTAAAAAGCTCGACAAAACTGCCGAATGCAACCGCTCGTTCATGACCACCATCCCGGAGCTTGATATAAAGAAGCTCAGGGAGGAGATAAAAGCGACGATGCGCGGTAAAGGCATAGCATCGCCCGCGCTTGATGGACCGGAGCAGGAAACCGAGGAGACCTCGGACTGAATAAGTATTTACCGTACGGCTGTGACTGATCGCAGCCGTATAATTTTATCGCGGGAAATCCCGCGCGGGAGGGCATATGAACATGAAACCGCTTGCGGACAGGCTGCGCCCGGCATCGATAGACGATGTGGTCGGACAGCAGCATCTTCTCGGGAAAGGAAAGCTCCTGAGAAGGATAATCGAAAACAATGAGATACCGAATATGATATTCTACGGTCCGAGCGGAGTGGGGAAGACCACTGTCGCGAATATAATCGCGGCGAGAACGGGAAAGACGCTCCACAGGCTCAACGCCACTACCGCGTCCGTTTCGGATATAAAGAACATAGCAGCAACGCTCGACACGTTCCTCGCTCCCGACGGAGTTCTCCTTTACCTTGACGAGATACAGCACTTCAATAAAAAGCAGCAGCAGTCGCTGCTTGAATTCATGGAGAACGGCAAGATAACGCTGATCGCCAGCACGACGGAGAACCCGTATTTTTATGTGTATAATGCCGTGCTCTCTCGGAGCATCGTATTTGAGTTCAAGCCGGTGCCGCCTTCTGAAATAGAAAGGGCGCTTGAACGCGCAGCATCAGCGCTGGCGGATGAAATGCATATATCCGATAAGCTCAGGATCGAACCGGATGCCGTAAGGCATCTTGCGGAGTCTTCAAACGGAGATGTCAGGAAGGCTTTAAATTCGCTTGAGGCAGTATTTCTGGCGCTTGCGCCCGGAGACGAGCCGGTCATCGATCTTGACGCTGCCGAGCAGGCGGCACAGAAAAAGGCAATACGCTATGACAAGGACGGCGACAGCCATTACGATATACTCTCTGCGTTTCAGAAATCGATAAGAGGCTCGGATCCGGATGCTGCTGTGCATTACCTTGCGCGGCTCGTGTCGGCGGGGGATATACAGAGCATTTGCAGGAGACTGCTCGTTATGGCGTCGGAGGATGTGGGGCTTGCGTATCCGATGGCGGCGGTCATCGTAAAGGCTTGTGTCGATTCAGCATTGCAGCTTGGGTTCCCGGAGGCACGGATACCTCTTGCCGAGGCTGCGATACTTCTTGCGACGGCTCCGAAGTCAAACAGCGCAATAAGCGCCATAGGCGCCGCAATGCGTGACATTGAAACTATCGACACCGGAGACGTGCCGGTGCACTTAAAGGATTCACACTATTCCGGTTCGGCAAAGCTTGGGCACGGCACGGATTATGTGAATCCGCATTCAATGCCGAATCACTACATAAAACAGCAGTACCTGCCCGATAATATAAAGGACAGAGTATATTACGAATTCGGAAACAATAAAACGGAGCTTGCCGCAAGGGAATACCAAAAGCGGCTGCGGGGCTCCGCAAACAACGGAAAGGATAGCTAAGATGAAGGACGGTTTTATAAAGCTTGCAGCGGCAACCACCGATATACGCGTTGCCGACACGGAATACAATACGGATAATATAATCAAAACTGTAAAGGAAGCCGCTGAAAACGGCGCAAAGCTCATAGTTTTTCCCGAGCTTTGCATAACGTCATATACATGCTCCGATCTTTTTCTGCAGGACAGCCTGCTCAAGGGCGCACTCTGCGGACTTGAAAGGATAAAGGCGGAGACTGCGGAGCTTGATATAACCTCCGTTGTCGGACTTCCGCTTGAGATAGACAACACCCTCTACAACTGCGCTGCAATAGTTGACAGGGGCAGCATAAAGGGTGTCGTTCCTAAGCTGAATATACCTAATTACAGCGAATTTTATGAGCTCCGTCATTTTAACGAGGGCAGACGCGAGGTCAGAAATATAACTCTGCTCGGCGAAGAGGTGCCGTTCGGCGCAAATATACTGTTCCGTTCGCCGGCAATGCCCGAGCTTTGTCTTGGTGTGGAGATATGCGAGGATCTTTGGACTGTAGATCCCCCGTCAAATTCGCACGCGCTTGCAGGCGCCACCGTCATAGCAAATCTGTCAGCATCGGATGAGCTTATCTCAAAGGCGGAATACCGTGAGCTGCTTATAAAGAGCCAATCGGCTAAGCTTTATTCGGTATACATGTATGCCGACGCGGGATGGGGCGAATCGACCACAGATCTCGTGTTCGCAGGCGACAATATTATCTGCGAAAACGGCACGATACTCGCACGTTCGGAGAGATTTTCAAATTCGTGCGTATATGCTGTAGCAGATCTGGAAAGACTAACCTCTGAGAGAAGAAAAACCACCACCTTTAAATACAGGGGCATGGAAGATTATACCTATGTCGAGCTTGGCACAGAGCTAACGAAAACACCTGATGAGCGGTATGTTGACAGCACGCCGTTCGTGCCGTCGGATAAGAAAAAGCGTGAGGAGCGCAGCGAGGAGATACTCAAGATCCAGTCGATGGGGCTTGCAAAGCGCATAGAGCACGCTCGTGCAAACACTGCAGTAATAGGAGTGAGCGGCGGACTTGATTCGACCTTGGCTCTTTTGGTCACGGTCAGGGCATTCGATACACTGGGACGTGACAGGAGTGATATTTATGCTGTTACCATGCCGTGCTTCGGCACAACCAGCAGGACATACAACAATGCGGTGAGCTTTGCAAAGTCGCTCGGCGTGACTTTCATGGAGGTCAATATAAAGGACGCTGTGATGCAGCATTTCAAGGACATAGGTCAGGATCCTGAAAAATATGATGTGACATACGAGAACTGTCAGGCGCGTGAGCGCACGCAGGTGCTGATGGATATAGCGAACAAAACGGGAGGAATGGTAGTCGGAACAGGCGATCTCTCCGAGATGGCGCTCGGCTGGGCAACGTACAACGGTGATCATATGAGCATGTACGCGGTAAACGCCGGTGTGCCCAAGACGCTGATACGCTATCTTGTGGATTACGAGTCGGAGCGCACGGGAAATGAAGCGTTAAAGACCACGCTCCGCGACATCCTCGCGACTCCCGTAAGCCCGGAGCTGCTCCCGCCTAAGGACGGAGAGATATCACAGAAAACGGAAAATATCGTCGGGCCGTATGAGCTCCACGATTTCTTCCTGTACTATCTGCTCCGCTACGGGTTCGGACCTTCAAAGATACTGAGGCTTGCCGAGATAGCCTTCTCCGGCACGTATGACAGGGAATATATCCTCGGCTGGCTCAAGACCTTCTATACGCGTTTCTTCCGTCAGCAGTTCAAGCGCTCGTGTATGCCCGACGCTCCAAAGGTCGGCTCGGTTGCTCTCTCTCCGCGCGGCGACTGGCGAATGCCGTCAGACGCCTCGGAAAATCTGTGGAAGAGCGAGCTTGAAAAACTGTAAAATCGTTTGCCCTTCCGCGCAAAGGAGTTGATCTCTTGTGTCGAAGGGCAAAATTTGTCTTATCTTGTCCGCTGTTATTTACGGTATTTCTCCCGTTCTCGCTTCGATCGCATACCGCGGCGGCATAAACGGGATAACACTTACGTTTTTAAGAAGCTCTGCTGCGGCTCCGGTCCTGCTCGCCGTGATCCTTGCCGACAAACGCCCATTAAAGCTTTCTCCGAGGACTTTTATCAATGTCGCGGCGCTCGGAGTGTTCGGCGGCGCGCTGCCGATACTGCTTCTTTATCTCTCCTATAATTTTATATCGACCGGGCTTGCCACAACTCTTCATTTTATATATCCGATAGTTACCGTGATAGCCTCCGCTGTGATCTACCATGAGCGTATGCCGCGGGTGATGCTCTGCGCGGTAGTGCTTGTCACTGTCGGGATATTCATGTTCAGTGATATTGACGCCCGCTCCGACAAGGTCGGGATAATCCTGGCGCTCCTTTCGGGACTGTTTTACAGCTTCTATGTCATATTTATCGACAGATCCGGTCTTGACAGGCTTGATTATATGGTCTTGACATTCTATGTGATGCTCATAATGAGCGGTGCTACCCTGATCTTTGGTATTGCAACGCAGAGCCTGTCGTTTGATTTTTCGCCGCTCTCCTGGAGCGTCGGAGCTGTGATCTCGCTGCTGGTAACTCTCTGTGCCATGCCTCTGTTTCAAGCCGGAGTGCGCTATGAGGGCGCCTCTGCCGCCGGGATACTCTCGACAGTAGAGCCTGTCACGAGCGTAGCGCTCGGCGCGCTGTTTTTGGGCGAGCGTGTGGAGACGGGGCAGATCATGGGCGCGTCAATGATCCTTTTCGGAGTGATCCTCGCCGAGCGCGGACTGAAAAAGCGCGAAAGCCCGGCTTTGCACTGATACTCATCCGTTCAAAAGCGCCGCCGCGATCGCGTCTGCAATATATGCACCTGCCGTCTTTGCCTCGGCAAGGCTGTTGCCGTTGCTGCCTATCTCCAATAGCAGGCTGCCGCGCGTGACGTGCATGTTGAACCTCTCGCGCCGCAGGTTTATAGGGCGCATAAGTCCGGGATACATTATCTCCGCCGCGTTCTGTATTTTCGCCGCAAGCGTGAGATTATCGCGCCAGTGCGGATGGTACAGCCCCATGCTGTCGGTGCCTATGACAAGCATCACCTGTGCCGTTTCGGCTCCGTTTATCTCAGCAGCCACCCTGAGCTTGGAGCCGTCGTTGTATATGTAAGCGTCACGATGCACATCAAGCACTACCTTTATCGAGGGGTACTGCTCCATATTTTTGTTTATAGTCTCAAGAGTGCGGGTGTACGCGCTCTGATACGTCGGGTAATCGTGTATGGATGTGTCGTGCACCGTCTCAATGCCGTGAGCCTCCAATGTTTCAGCTATCACATCACCAACGGCACACATGTTGAGATCGGGATTTGTCGTCCGCTCCGATTCTCCGCTCATCGCGTCGCCGTCAAAGCATTCGGTGGTATGAGTATGTACTATAAGCACCTCCGGTCCCTCATGTGTCAGCTTTGTGGCAAGCTCCGCCGCGCACATGGCATCAAGATCGACATTATAGTTTGTCGCATTGTTTATCTCAAGCCCGACGGAGCTTGCTATCTCCTCATGCGAGGGGAGCTCGGCGCGCACTTGCACAGGAGCTTCGGTAGGCGGTGGCTCCGTTGCGGGTTGGCTCGGCGCCGCTTCTGACGAGGGCTGATCCGTGCCGCCTGAACCCTGTTCCGCGGCTTCTTTTATCGTCTCCGACGCGCTGTTTATTATTGTCTCCGGCTTGTCCGCGTCTAAGCCCACGAGCTTTTTTATTGTGCCGAGCAAGGACGCTCCGTCATTCTCATTCGGCAGTCCCTGCTCGATTATATCCTTATAGGAGTCATCTTCGTAGGAAGTACCCTCTTCCGCAGGGGAATATGCCGTGACAGCCTCGGGCTCTGTATCGCCCTTGTCCGGGAATGCTATAACGGCACATGCCGTGAATGCTGCCGCCGCGGTCAAGGCTATAGCCGCGCGGTATATATGCTGTTTTGTAATTATAAACGTCCTGAACCTTCTCATCTTTTCCGTGCTATGCTCCTTTCACAGTTCTTGTCCTCTCATGTATGTCCGTACTCTATAATACGTGACACGTTTGTAAATTATGCTTGATTATTTTTGACCTATGGTGTATAATATATTAGGTAAATGCGGGATATGCATCCCATTACGATGTAAACGATAAGGAGGCAGGCTGATGGATGTTTCGGCTATGACAAAGAAAGAGCTTGCGGAGCTTATAGCCGTGAATGCTGCGGCGCCGGATCCGGCGCTTATGGCGGAGGCCGCCGCTGTACGCGATAAGAGCTACGGCAGGCGAGTTTTTGTGCGCGGGCTTATCGAATTTACAAACCGGTGCAGAAACAACTGCCTCTACTGCGGTATCCGCGCCGCAAACGGCAATGTTCGTCGCTACAGGCTAACCAAGGATGAGATAATGGAGTGTGTTAAAGAGGGGAGGGCTCTGGGCTTTTCGACCTTTGTGCTCCAGGGCGGCGAGGATATGTATTATACCGACGATGTGCTTTCGGATATAGTGTATTCCATAAAGGAGCTGGCGCCTGACTGTGCCGTGACCTTGTCGGTCGGCGAAAGACCGCGTGAGAGCTATAAGCGGCTCAAAGATGCGGGCGCGGACAGGTATCTTCTGCGCCATGAAACGGCATCCGAGCCGCATTATAAAAAGCTCCACCCGGATGATATGTCATTAAAAAACAGGATCAGATGTCTTTATGACTTAAAGGAGCTCGGGTATCAGGTCGGAGCGGGATTTATGGTAGGTTCTCCGTACCAGACGTATGAAGATCTCGCATCGGATCTGTTGTTTTTAAAGGAGCTTGATCCGCATATGGTGGGTATCGGTCCGTTCATATCGCAGACCGACACTCCGTTTTGCGATATGAAAAACGGCACGCTTGAGCTCACGCTCACCATGCTCTCTCTTGTGCGGCTGATGCTGCCGAAAACGCTTCTTCCTGCGACGACCGCGCTCGGCACCATTGACAGCCGCGGCAGGGAAAAGGGCTTTGATGCAGGCGCGAACGTGGTCATGCCTAACCTGTCGCCGCGCGAACGGAGGAAGGATTACTCGCTCTATGACAATAAGCTTGCGACCGGCGCCGAGTCGGCAGAAAAAATAGACGAGCTCAGAGCTCTTATAGAGAACGCGGGCTATATGATGGATATGGGCAGGGGCGATTCTCTTGTAAATATTGATCGAAAGGATAAAAAATATGAGTATAAACAGTAAGCAGTCTGTAAAATGTCCGCAGTGCGGACAGATGTCGGACATTACAGTCTGGAATTCCATAACCGTAAGCGACAGTCCGGATCTAAAGAACGATCTTCTGTCCGGCAAGGTAAATATGTTCCACTGCCCGTCATGCGGGCACACAGCGTTGATGCCAACACCTATGCTCTACCATGACGAGTCAAAGCGGCTCATGATCTCGTTCTCACCGACGAACGACGCGGTGCTCAAGCAGCAGCTTTTTGACAATGTAAAAAGCTCCTCGCGCGAATCCGGAGAGCTTGAAAGGCTTATCGGCTATAACCTGCGGTTCGTGACCGATTATAATGAGCTGCTTGAAAAGCTTTTGATCTTTGATAACGGCTTTAACGACAAGGCAATAGAGGTGATAAAGCTGATGGTGCTCTCGCAGGACGTGGACAAATCAGAGCAGCGTATCTGCCGGTTCGGCAAATGCGAAAACGGAGCGATAGAGTTCATGATACATGATTTTATCGAGAACAAGATCTATACCTCAACGGTGCCTGAGGAAACATATGATAAGATCTATGACAGTCTCATAGAGTCCGGGATGAAACCATATTCGTTCGACTGGGAGATGGTCGATGCCGCGTATGCGACAAGGCTGCTCAACGGATTCAATAACAATATGAATTAATCCTTGCAAAACGATAAGAAATATGTTACAATATATAAAATAAAAACAAGCGGGTGATATTTGATGAACATTACAGCGAAAACGAAAAAGCTCGGTATAATCGGTTTCCCGGTGGAGCACAGCTTTTCGCCTAAGATGCACAACTATATTTCCGATAAGCTCGGGAATGATTACATATATACCGGGTTCACCGTTGCCCCCGATTCGCTCGGAGACGCCGTGCGCGGTATACGCGCTCTCGGTATGCGCGGCGTAAATGTTACGGCGCCGCATAAAACGGAGGTCATGCAGTATCTTGACAGGGTCGATCCTCGGGCAAAGAGGCTCGGTTCTGTAAACACGGTAGTAAATGATAACGGCGTGCTCACCGGGTACAATACCGACAGCGACGGCTTTTTTGCGGCGCTCAGGCACAGCGGTATAGAGGTGCGCGGCAAGCGTGTGCTCGTTATGGGCTGCGGCGGAGTGGCAAAGCCGACGCTGATGCGGATGACTGAGGAATCGCCGCGCTCGGTGACGCTCATGAACAGGACCAAGTCCAAGGCGGAGGTCATGGCGGATGAAATATATAGGGAAACAGGCTTTAAAATAGAAACTGATCCGGCAGAGCTCGGATTTGATGTGGTAATAAATATGACCTCGGCAGGAATGGAGCCGCAGGAGGACACACTTCCTACGGAGCTTATCGACGGATTGGGTACGATGGACTTTATAAAAGACGGTATGGCTGCCGTGGATATGATCTATAATCCGCCGAAGACAAAATTTTTGCGGGAGGCCGAAAAACGAGGGGCGAATATATTAAACGGTCTCGATATGCTGATATACCAGGGGATCATCGCATATGAATTGTTCACAGGCACGAGCCTGCCGGACGGCATGGCGGATGATATTCGCCGTGACGTGTTCGGAGCCGCAGCGGGGGTCGGGTCATGAATATAGTTCTTACGGGATTTATGGCGTCGGGAAAAACAGAGATCTCAAAAGCGATCGCAGCTATCTCAAAATACAGGCTTGTAGATACCGACGATATGATAGTAAAGCGTGAAGGACGCTCAATAAACGATATATTTGCGTCCGATGGGGAGGAAGAGTTCCGCAGGATAGAGCACGAGGCGGTCCTTGAGGCCGCGGAGCTTGACGGCTGCGTTATAGCCACCGGAGGCGGAGTGGTGCTAAATAAGGACAATATTGCCGCGCTCAGAAAAAACGGAGTGATCGTAAATCTTGCTCCCGATTTTTCTGTAATAGCGTCAAGGCTGAAGGATGCGATGAGCACAAGACCGCTCCTGCGTGACGGTGAGCTGGAGGATATACATAAACGTTTCAAGGATAGGCTTCCGTTTTATGCAGACTGTGATATTTCGATAGACGTAATAAATGGGAGAACTCCCCGATCATATGCGATAGAAATACTTGACTTATGTGAAAGGAAGGGCCGTTAAAGGATGAAGATCACAAAAGAAGCAGATTACGCGCTTCGCATTGTTGCGATGCTGGCAAAAAGCGGGCAGCAGATCGAAGCGAAGGTGATTGCCGAGCAAAACGGTATCCCTTACAGATTTACATTAAAGATATTGAGAAAGATAGTTCAGGCAGGGTATTTGAAATCGTTCCGCGGTGTGAACGGCGGATATATGCTGAATAAAACACCGGAGGAGATAACGCTCAGAAACGTTATAGAGATCATAGACGGAGATATCGCTCTGAACGGCTGCCTGAGCGAAAGCGGCTGCTGCGTAAACGACGGCAGCTGTGTCATTCGCCGTAAGCTGCAGCATGTGCAGGACATAGTGACGAACGAGCTGGACAGCATAACCTTTGCCGATATAATAGCGGAGATGCCGGAATGATAAGTCTCGCGATATGCTCAAACGATCCGGAGCGTCTGTACGGTACGTACGAAGCAGCGGTTCTGTTCTCGCTTGAAACGGAAACGGAGCTTGAGATATACAGGTTCAATGACGCGGAAGAATATATGAACACAGAAACGGCATTTGACGCGGTGATAACGGACGACAATAAGCTCCTTGACTCCGTGGGAAACGCTTGTTCCATCGGAAATTGCCAAGAGCTGTTTCGAAGCTTTTTAAAACGATCGTAAATTTTCGGTCGTTTTTTGTTTTGCCTATTGACAAATCGACAATTGTCGAGTATAATAATTATATAAGACAATTGTAGAATGGAGGGTGAGTAAATTGAAAAACAGAATACCGGACAGTGAGCTTGAGGTCATGATGGTGATATGGGACGCAGGGGAGCCTGTTAATACCGATCATATCCTTGAGCGGCTCAGTAACAAGGACTGGACGCGCCAGACTCTCTTAAAGCTTCTTTCGCGGCTTGAGGAGCGCGGGTTCGTGACATACTATAAGGACGGAAAATATAAGATGTATTCACCGACTGTCAGGCGTGAAAAGTATTTGAAGGAGGAGAGCAAGTCTTTTTTGGACCGTATGCATTTCGGTTCAGTGACTAATCTTGTTGCAACTCTCTACAACGGCAACGCGCTCTCGGACTCCGATCTCGCGGAGCTTGAGACGTATATAAAAGAGACAAGAGAGGGGGATAAAGATGCTTAACGGGCTTATAATAACAACGATAGTATCGTCTGTGCTCATATTGCTGATCCTGGCGCTCTCGCCGCTGCTTGAGCGGTATTTCAGCAACCGTGTAAAGGCGGGGGTATGGCTGCTGCTTGCGGTAAGGATGCTTATCCCGTACGCGCCGAATGATCCTGTATCGCCCAATTTTAACATACCGCTGCCGGAGGAGAGGTATGTTACTGTGGATACAGCCGGAGTAGGAATTGAGCGCGAACCGGAGGCAGCCGGCGAAGCTGCCGCGGCGATCCCTGTATCTGACATAATACTTGCGGTCTGGGCTGTGGGAGCTGTATTGTTCTTTTCAGTAAATGTGATAAGGTATCTGCTGTTTCGGCACAGGCTGAGACCGTACATGGTACCGATGGAGACCAGTCTCGGGCTGATCGACAACAACAAGCGCTATAAGCGGCTCAAGCTGTATCGGTGCAGCCGCATCACAACGCCGATGCTCACAGGCATAATAAAGCCTGTGGTACTTGTCCCGGACAGGAAATACGACGATGAGGAGCTTTCAATGGTGCTGGAGCATGAGGCGGAGCATTTCAGACGCAGAGACATAATATGCAAGCTTATATTCCTTGCGGTGAATTCGATGTATTTCTTCAACCCGCTCGTATATTTAATGGTTCGCGACGCGAACGACAATATAGAATATATGTGTGACGAAAGCGTATGCGCGGACCGCAGCGAGGAATACAGGACCAAGTATTCTCTGATGCTTCTAAATGCGATGCGTGATAAGCGTCCGGGGATGCTAGTGACCGGGCTTTCATCCGCCGGAAGGGCACAGAAACGCAGATTCAAGAACATAAAGCGCATAGGAAAAAAGACAACTCCGGAGATGCATGTGATAGGCGCGATAATAACGGGAGTTTTCTCGGCTGTTATACTCTGCTCATACGCTTTGGCGGGCGAGAGCATATCGATAAACAGATCATCCATAGGCGGAGCCGACGGACCGACCGGCATAGCCGTATCGGACAATATCAATACATCCTTAGATCTTGCAGTATCGGAAGCAATACTTGCAGAGAACGCGGGCAAATATATCGCAGGCGAATGCAGAGCCGAGGGACATATTATAGTGGGCATGGAGTCCGGCAGTGAAGAATTCACTGTTTACGCCGTGACCTCATACGGCGAATACGGCTTTGACGGCAGCCGATTTGTAAAAACAGCCGGAAACAGCAATGTTCCCGCGGCAATAACGCTGCGTCTGCGTGAAGACGGTACGTATGCAGTGCTCGATTACCGCGAGCCGGAGTCAGGAATGAACTACAGTGATTCTGTAAGAGCACTGATGCCGGAGGAGTCATGGGATATGATATTCACCAACGCAGCCGTACCGGCGCTCACGCGGCTCGAGGAACGCTATGCCCAAGCTTACCTTGATCGGATCGGAAGAGATGATGTTGAGATAGGACTGTGACCGCAGTCCTATTTTCTATGCTTTATAAATACTTGAAATAAAGAGATGTTTATGATATAATTAAGGAAAAGAAGCCGCAGAGTCATTTTACGGCTTACAGGCTATGCGGATAAGGGGTAGATAAGGGGTATAGATCAGCATAAGGG
>DVNB01000110.1 GCA_018714695.1 Candidatus Ornithomonoglobus merdipullorum
GTCTACCATGAATAATTTATCACTTTCGCAGGAATATATGATGTGCGCTTTAAATGACAAGGGCAAGATATCGGCATTCAGCCTTGAACGGGTCATCGCCGTTGCAGCGTCCGCCGTTGCGGAGCTTTTGATGAATGATATTATTGAACTTGACGGAAAGAAGCTGTCCGTCAAAAAAGCCCTGCCGAAGGATATGAGTTATCTCAGTCCCGTTTATGATTTTATTGAGAAAAAAGGACGCGTTGGATTTAAAACAGTCGTAGAACATTTTTCCTTTACGTTTTCAAGCAAAAATATTGAGGAGCTGTTCGATTCCATAGGTGAATCGCTTGTCAAGGCAGGCTGCGCACAAAAAGAGAAAAGCGGTATGCTCGGCAGCAAAAACGCATACGTACCCGACAAAAAAGCCGTGGACAACATTATCCAGAACATCCGCGCGGAAATATTGGAGGATGGCGAGCTGACCGAGGATATAGCTGCGCTTGCCGTCCTTTTGGATAAGACCGATGAGCTTATGAGATTTTTCTCCGCCTATGAAAAGAAAGACGTGAAAAAACGGCTGAAAGAAATTAAGGAAAATCCTGAAAACAAAGAAATCGCAAAAGTGATCAACTATGTGGAGGAGCTTATGATAATCATTATCGTTTCGGCGACCTGATAAAGGAGAGACAGTTATGTCAAGACAAAGGAGTATGGAGGCTATCCTGGCCTCCGAATATGTAACGATCGGCGAATTGGTACGCTTGACCGGGACGCGGTACAGCACCCTGAAATTTTATACCGAGGAAGGCTTCCTCCCCTTTGAGCAGGAGGAGCAGGGGCTTACCCGCCGTTACCTGCGCAAAGCGACGGTGGAGCGTATCGAATATATAAAGTCTTTGCGGGAGGATAAAAAGACGATCCCCGAGATACGGGAGATACTGGGCAAGGGCGGTGACACGGAATGAAAAAGATATTTTTTGTTGAGGACGACCAAAGCCTGATAAAGGGCTTATCCTTCGCCCTTGCAAAGCAGGGCTACGAAACCGACATCGCCCGCACAAAGCTTGAGGCGGAAAGAATGTGGCATGACAGAAACTATGAACTTGTGATTTTAGATGTGTCCCTTCCCGACGGCTCGGGCTATGATATATGCAAAATGATACGCGAAACCTCAAAAACACCGATCATTTTCCTTACTGCGGCAGATGAGGAGACAGATATAATCATGGGGCTTGATATGGGCGGCGACGACTATATCACAAAGCCGTTCAAGCTTTCGATCTTTTTATCAAGGGTAAACGCGCTTCTGCGCAGGAGTGGCAATTTTGAACAGCCTAATACGGAGCTTAGCTCAAATAACATAAAAGCCGACCTTTTGACGCGTAAGGTCTATAAAAGCGGAACCGAGATCGAGCTTACGGCAAGCGAATATAAATTGCTGTGCCTGTTTATGCAAAACCCCAATATCGTACTTTCGCCGGAGCAGATTTTGTCGCGGCTTTGGGACTGCGATGAAAACTATATCGACAACAGCACATTGACCGTCTATATCCGCCGCCTGAGAAAAAAGATAGAGGACGACCCGAGCGATCCGCAAAATATCGTAACGGTGCGGCGTATGGGCTACAAGTGGAGCACTAAAGGATGAGTTATATTATGAAAATACTGACTAACAGAAAAATCAAACACCTGTTTTGCATAACTCTTGCGGCGATCATTTTCGCCTGCTGTATCTGCCTTGTCTGCGTCGGCTTGAATTCAGAACATGCCGCGCTGTATATACTTTTTACATTCGCAGGATTGTGCGCCGTTATTTTAGCGGCGATGTATTTGTATTTTAAAGACCAAGGCAGGCTTATGGATAATGCCGCAGAGCAGATAAAAGAATATATTTCGGGAAACCGAAATGCAAGGATAGAGTGCAACGATGAGGGCGGGCTGTACAGGCTGTTCCACGAGGTCAATTCGCTGGTCGCGATACTCAATGCCCATACCGAGAACGAACGACGGTCAAAAATCTTTATGAAGGACACTATATCCGACATCTCACATCAGCTGAAAACACCGCTTGCGGCTCTTAATATCTATAACGGTCTGATACAGACAGAAACAGAAGGATCGGAGATAAAAGAGCTTGCCGACCTTTCGGAGCAGGAGCTTGACCGGATAGAAACGCTTGTCAAAAATCTTTTAAAGATAACAAAGCTTGACGCAGGCACTATCGTGCTTGAAAAGGAGGGCGAAAATTTATCCGATATGATGCGGGATATAGAAAAGCATTATGCATATCGTGCCGAGCATGAAAAAAAGACGTTGTCCCTTTGCGGTGATGACAGCATTGAACTGCTGTGCGACCGCAGCTGGATCATCGAAGCGGTCGACAATATTGTAAAGAATGCCCTTGACCACACAAAGGAAGGAGACTCAATACAAATCAAGTGGCAAAAATTTGCTTCTGTTGTCCAAATCACCGTGAGTGACACCGGCTGCGGCATCCATCCGGAGGATATGCCGCATATCTTCAAAAGGTTTTACCGCAGCCGCTTTTCAAAGGACACGCAGGGCATCGGACTGGGGCTGCCGCTTGCAAAGGCCGTTATCGAAGCGCACAGCGGGACGATCGAGGTCGATAGCGAATTAGGCGTCGGTACGACGTTTACGATAAATTTTTTGATTCCTACAAAATTGTAGGCTGTATGTCATGTTGCAGTAGGATTGATGTGTTACTCTTTCTACAGTAAAACAGAAAGAGGTGTTAATGAAAATGGAACTGTTGGAAGTTAAAAATATTTCAAAAACATACGGCAGCGGAGAAGCTGCCGTGTATGCGCTAAAGGGCGCGTCATTCTCCGTCCCTAAGGGTGAATTTGTCGCTGTCGTCGGAGAGTCGGGCTCGGGTAAAAGCACGCTTTTGAATATGATCGGGGCGTTGGATACGCCCACATCGGGCAAAGTGTTCATCGACGGCAAGGATATTTTTTCGATGAAGGAACGAAGCCTGACGATCTTTAGGCGCAGGAATATCGGGTTTATCTTTCAAAGCTTTAATCTTGTCCCGGAGCTGACCGTCGAGCAGAATATTATTTTCCCTGTGCTTTTAGATTATCAAAAGCCCGACAAAAAATATCTGGAGGAATTGCTTACGGTGCTTCATTTAAAAGAACGCCGCAATCATCTGCCGGGGCAGCTCTCCGGCGGTCAGCAGCAGCGTGTGGCTATAGGGCGCGCTCTGTTTACCCGCCCGTCGCTTATCCTTGCCGACGAGCCGACGGGCAACCTTGATACGCAAAACTCAAGCGAGGTTATCGCTCTGCTGAAAGAGGCGTCGAGAAAATACGAGCAGACGATCATGCTCATCACCCACAGCAGAAGCATCGCGCAAACGGCCGATAGGATACTGCAGGTGTCCGACGGCGTGCTGACCGATTTCGGGAGGTGCCGCGAATGAAAAGCTATCTCAGCCTGATCCCGATCTCGGCAAAGGTGCATAGGCGGCAGAACAGAATGACGCTGCTGTGCATCATTATATCCGTACTGCTTGTGACCACGATCTTCAGTGCGGCAGATATGACGATCCGCGGCGAAAGCCTGTCCATGCAGGACAGGCACGGAAGCTGGCATATCCGTTTAAATAACATTTCGCAGGATATTGCAGAAGAAATCAGCCAACGAGAAGATGTTACCGCCGTTGGCAGCTCAGCGGTGTTTAATTTTGATGCCGATAAGCCTTATTACATAGGCGAAAGAAGTGCTGCCCTTTATTTTGCGGACGAACCATATTTAACACAGCTCACGAGCAGCATCGAAGAAGGTGTGTTCCCGCAAAATGATAATGAAGTTGTCATCAGTTCCAACGCAAAGCTTGCTTTAAATGTACAGCTTGGCGACCGGGTGACCATACACACTCCGGCAGGCGATATTGATTATACGATTTCCGCATTCGGTTCTGATGACCGTGAGTATTATGCCGGGCAGACTTATCTGGTTGCGGTATATATGACTGAAACTGCTTTTTCATCGCTCATGGAGAAAAACAGTGTTGCAGAACCCGTACCGGTATGCTATGTGAAGTTTCACAGCGCATCGGATGCGGCAAAAGCGATAACGGAAATTCGGGAGGAATATGATCTTTCCGAAGACAGCATTTCCGAAAATACAGCCGTCATGGGCATTGCAGGTCAAAGCAGTAATGAGTCTATTATGAATATCTACGGAATAGCCGCAGTGTTGTTCCTTATGGTCCTGTTGGCAGGTGTACTGATGATCTCCGGCAGCATGAACAGCAATGTCGCGCAGCGCACAAAATTCTTTGGAATGATGCGATGTATAGGAGCAAGCCGCAGTCAGATCATACGCTTCGTAAGGCTTGAAGCGCTGAACTGGTGCAAAACCGCTGTCCCGATAGGCTTGGTTTTGGGTACGGTGATCACCTGGGGTCTTTGTGCCCTGCTGCATTATGGTATCGGCGGCGAATTTGCATTCACACCTGTATTTGCTCTAAGCCCCATCGGTTTGATCTGCGGCGCCCTGGTCGGGATCGTAACCGTCCTGCTTGCGGCGCAGGCGCCGGCCAAACACGCCTCCAAGGTCTCTCCGGTGGCGGCAGTATCCGGCAGTACCGAAACAATGCGCTTTTCAAAGCATGCCTCAAGAAAGATTTTGGGAAATATCGAGTGGACATTGGGCGCCCATCACGCAACCGAATCCAAGAAAAACCTGCTGCTGATGACAGCAAGCTTTTCCCTCAGCATTATTCTGTTCTTATGCTTTTCGGTAGGGCTTGATTTTGCCCGTGCGCTGGTGCCGTCTCTGCGGTCATGGCAGCCGGACATCACGCTCAACGGTTATGCCAACTCGCTTGTGCTGCAAAAAAGCATGCTTGATGAAATCAATGCAATTACGGGTGTAGAGCATGTTTACGGGACTTCATATATACAAAATGTTTTCGCTGATTCCTCAAGAGAAGGAGTAGATTATGTAAATCTTGTGTCTTACAGCGATTACCTGCTCAATATTTCATCAGACGCCGTTGTGGAAGGGGATATTGCCGCGATCTATGGAAACAGCGGTCAGGTCGTGACGATAAGCAACAAGGACAATCCCCTGCAGGTTGGGGACACGATCCAAATTGACGGAAAAGAGGTCGTGATCGCATGCGCCGTTTCTTCCGGCGTATATCCAAGCGAATACAGTGTCATTTGTTCTTCCGAGACCTTTGAATCGCTGACAGGAGAAGAAAATTACAGTCTGATCGGAATACAATTAAGCGATAATGCAGACGATGAAACGATACAAGCCATCAGCAATCTTGCGGACAATGACGTGATATTCTCCGATCTGCGGGAAAGCAATCGCAATGATGCCGCCACCTATCTGGCTGCACAGCTGGTTATATACAGTTTTCTGGCTATCATCGCCATGATTACGCTGTTCAATATTGTGAACAGTATTTCCATGAGCGTAACTGCCCGAATAAGGCAGTACGGCGCCATGAGAGCTGTTGGTATGGACGGACGGCAGCTTACCCGCATGATTTGCGCAGAAGCGCTTACCTATGCGGTCTTCGGGCTTGTGATCGGCTGCGGAGCCGGGCTTTTATTGAGCCGTTTCCTGCACCTGAGCTTGATCACGCGATATTTTGGAATCGCATGGAGCCTGCCGCTGCCATTGTTATGTATCATTGTTCTTTATGAGGTTTTTGCTGTTTTCATTGCGGTATATACTCCGGCAAAGCGAATAAGGAACATGGCGATAACAGAGACGATAAATGAACTATAAGGGTATTTTATGCATAATAGACACCAGAGAAACGACGGTTTGGAATTTGTTCCAAACCGCCGTTTTGATTGCAGAAATATTTTTTCGGAAAAGAATAAAATAAATGAGATTCATGGAAATTTGTTATTCCCTCGGGAACGTCATCATGATGCAAAATCCGTTATCATTGTATGCATCAAACTTGCCGTTATGGACTGACACGATCCTATACGCCATCGGAAGGCCTATCCCATGTGTGGTTTTCGGTATCTTATCGATATTTTCAAGCACACTATCCGGCACCCCTGTTCCGTTATCCCGAATTTCAATCACGATATTGCCGCCTTTTTCATACTCCTTTATTTGTATGGTGCAGCCGTCTTTGTTATGTGTGACGGCATTGTTAATAATATTAAACACCGCTCTTTCCAGCAAGCCTTCATCCCCCATGACTGCTGCGCCTTCCGCTTTCAGATCAAGCACAACGGAAAATCTGTCTGACATTCCGTTGTTTAATATCTCGGCAGAAACACGCCGGATCAACGGACAAATTTTAACCGGCTGCCGTTTGGAAGGCTGCATATCGTATTCCATCGATGAGATTAGGTTTAAATCTTCTATCAGCTTTTTTATCTTCATACTGTTTGATACGATCACCTCTGCCCGGTGTTTGTTGTTCTCGGAAAGCTCCTTGTTTTCAGAGAGCGCTTCGGCGTATCCGGTAATCACAGAAAGCGGCGTCCTTATATCATGAGAGATTCCGGCTATCCAGTTCCGCCTTGCGCTCTCACGGATACTCAAAGCCTTATTTTTTCGTTCTATCGCCGAAGATGTGATGTTTATATTACGATAGATATCTCTGAATATTCCGCGTTCCCTAAGCTTTATCGGCTTTTCTGCACGCAGATCGCTTAATCCTCGCGTCAGCTCGCGTATCCTGCGGTATATATTCGTACCGAACACGCAGGCAAGCACCGCTGCAAGAAATAAATTAAAGAGCAGGACGTACATCAATCTCTGCGGCAGGCTGTCAAACCAGCTCATGGAATATTCCATCTGATATTTTCCAACGGCATTTTTAGGCTTTGCAAGAACCAGAAGCCCATAATCCTCTGTTCTGGTGTATACCGGATAATCGTTTAAAAACCATCTCGACATGCGCGCAATATCGTTGATTGTGTACGTATCCGGCACATCATCAGGTTTGTCTTGATCCCATACCACATTGCCGCTCTCATCGATAAGCATGCACCAGTAGCCCTCCGGCAGCAAAACCTCGCGGCTGCCTGCTTCAAGGCTATCGCTGATCTCAGCAAGAAGCGCTCTTTGCCCGCTCGATACTGTTGATACATCACTGCCGACGAGCGCAACGCTAAAAAAGTTTATCACCATAAGGATTGTCGCTATCACTCCCGCGGTTACTGAAAACAGTACAAATATTTTAAGTGCAGTTTTATTCATCGTTTGTCACCAACTTATACCCGAGCCCTTTTACCGTTACAATATGCTGCGGGGAAGACGGCTCGTTTTCTATCTTTTCCCTCAAATGTCTTATGTGTACCATAAGGCTGTTTTCATGTCCATAGTAATCTTCACCCCATGCAGCAAGGCAAAGCGCATCGTTTGTCACAATCCTGTTTTTGTTTTCCCACAGCTTTTTGATAAGGATCAGTTCTTTTGCCGTAAGTGGTACTGATGTTTCACCCGATCTTACCTCAGCATTATCGGTATCGATGATCTTTCCCGCTACTGTAAACTCGGTCGCCTTTTCCATTGATGGATAGGCGCGCCTTAAAAGCGCCCGGATACGAAGCACCAGCTCTTTCGGTAAAAACGGCTTTACGATATAATCGTCCGCCCCAAGACCCAAACCGCGAATTCTGTCCTCCGGCTCGCCGCGGGCCGTGAGAAATATCACCGGTGCCTGCGATATTTTCCGAAGCTCGTTATAAAGCATGAACCCGTTGCCGTCCGGAAGGTTCACATCAAGTACAAAAAGAGCCATAGTTTGCGCCCGCGCAAGCGAGAGCGCTTTTGCGCAGTCCGGCGCGGTGCATATATTAAAAAATCCTTCAGAAAAAAGGATATCCTCTATCATCTGAAGCAGCTCTGGTTCATCATCCACGATGAGTATTTTCTTATTTAAAAGTTCGTCCATAAAAGATACCTCCTAAGAAGTATTCTACCACAAAGACAGTGGTTTTGAAAGGGCTTTGAAAAATTTAAGGTTAAATTAAGGATAGCTTAAGTTTAAAATCAGGTCGATATTATATGATCATATCACAGACAGAAAGTCAATGAATAAATCTTGAAAGGAAGTGCTCTGATTTGAAGGAAACAGTAACTACAACAATGCTTACAAAGGAATACGGAGGCGCGGAATGCGTCTCGCACCTCAACATGAATGTGCGTGAAGGGCGCATCTACGGGTTTCTCGGGCCGAACGGTGCCGGTAAATCTACGACGCTCAAAATGCTTTTAGGCCTTGTCCGCCCTACAGACGGTGAGATCACGATTTTCGGTAAGAGGCTCACACCAAAGAACAGACTTCCCATACTGCGGGCTATCGGCTCGCTGATTGAGTCTCCATCGTATTACGGGCATTTGACTGCGAGGGAGAACCTCAAAATATATCAAACCATACTCGGTGTTCCGGAAAAAAACATAGACGAAGTACTTAGGATCGTCCGGCTTGACAGGCAAGGAAACAAAAAAACCGCAGCGTATTCACTTGGCATGAAGCAGCGGTTGGGGCTTGCATCAGCGCTTTTGTCGTTTCCAAAGCTGCTGATCCTGGACGAACCGACAAACGGACTTGATCCGGCTGGCATACAGGAAATGCGCGAGCTGATACGCTCTCTGCCGGAACAGTATGGGATGACGGTCATCGTTTCAAGCCATTTGCTTTCGGAGATCGACCAAATGGCGGATGATATAGGCATCATCGCCGCAGGCAGGATGAAATATCAAGGCGAGCTGAGCCGCCTGCATGAGCTGGATAGAGATAAATCGCTCGAAGAAATATTCCTTGACCTCACCGGAAAGGACGTGAGTCTATGATAAAGCTTTTAAAATGCGAGCTTCTGAAAATGCGCCACAGATATGTCTTTCTCACCTCGCTTGCGATCGTTGCCGCAGGACTCGTGTTCTCACTTTACGGTAATTACTCCGGCACGAATGCCGATTTTATCATGAAGAACGGGTGGGTCATGATGCTGTATCAGCTCCCATTGGCAAACGGGATATTTTTCCCCATTATGGCAACGGTAGTTGCTTCACGGCTTGCTGATGCGGAACATAAAGCTTCTGCTTTCAAACATCTTTTTACACTGGAAAAGAGAGAAAAGATCTATGATGCAAAGCTGATCATAGGAATTGTACTGATGATCCTATGTGTATTGATCTATTGGGCAGTTGTTCTCGTGTTCGGAACATTCATAGGCTTTGAAGGAGCGCCGCCCATGGGTATGTACCTGAGATACCTGGCGTGCATCATAGCACCGACCGTCGTGATATACATCTTTCAACATGGGCTTTCCATGTTGTTCAAAAATCAGGCGGTGTCCTTTTTTACCGGTGTGATCGGCACATTCGCGGGACTATTCTCCATGTTCCTGCCGCAGCTCCCGCTTTTAAGGCAGCTGCTGCCGTGGGGCTTTTACGGGGCAATGCAGTTTGTGGGGCTTTTCGGCTGGACAAAGGAGACGCGTTATGCAGACGCATATTTTGAGATCATGCCGGTCGAACCATACGTATATATCATTGCAGCGGTGTATGCGATACTGTTCTATGCGGTCGGAAAATACTTGTTTTGCAGAAAGGAGATATGATATAC
>DVNB01000111.1 GCA_018714695.1 Candidatus Ornithomonoglobus merdipullorum
GGTCCTGTCGGTCCCGTCGGTCCTGTCGGTCCCGTTGGTCCCGAAGACCCTGTAGGTCCTGTAGGTCCAGTCGGACCTGTAGATCCCGTCGGACCTGATGGCCCGGTCGGTCCTGTTGCTCCCGATGGTCCTGTCGGTCCCGTCGGTCCTGTCGGTCCCGTTGGTCCGGTAGGCCCTGTGGGTCCGGGATTGCTGCCTGCGGGCCCCGTCGGTCCGGTGGGACCGGTTGCTCCTGCCGCTCCTGCAGGCCCTGCGGGTCCCATTGGTCCCATCGGGCCCATAGGTCCGGGAGGACCCGGAGGTCCCGGTATACTGCAGCAGCATTTACATTCATGCGCTGAACCGCTGCCTTGCGTGCGGCGGCTTATTTCTCTTTCATCCTCACATGGAGGATACTTCTTATACATCCGATCAACTCCTTTTTATATGTCTGATGTACAGTTTAATATATGCCGTTTCGGCGCGAACTGTGACTGGTTTGATGCGGGTGTATTTATTTTGTATCCGCATTGTGCTCATCGTGAGAGACGTACAGTCCGTGTACATCGCGGAAGAATTGCTTGTTTTTCAGATAAAAAGGTGATCGGGGACGAAAGGCTCCCGCCGCTTCATTGTACAGGAATGATTTTTTTATATCCTCCAGACCGTAGCAGCATAGGCAGAGCATTATGCATGGCAGAAAGCCCTTACATTCCTCAGAAATAAAGCCCTCATCCGAAGTCCCGGCGGTAAGCGCAGACCGGTACCAAAATACGGCGGCGTTAAGTTCGCTGCGTTCATAAAAACAGCGGCCTATGTCGCAGCAGAGCTCTGCGCGTGGAGCTCCGTATGAAAGCGCGGATAAAAGCGCATCAAGCTCCCCGGGCTTGCCGGCGGCGCGGCGGCAGAAGGCAAGCTGCCGCGCGGCATCAAGCTTATTCTCTATCCATCCGTCGTCACGGGCGAGAAATTCGGAAAAGACCGCCTCTGCCTCGGAATATCTGCCGTTTGCTAGAAGCTCACGTCCATAGTAATACATATGTCTCGCGTCAAGTATTTCACCCCGGGAAAGAAGCTTTTCATATATCCGCAGATTGCGTGCTCCGTCGTATCCTTTTTCTTTAAGATGCTTTATCGGAGCGTTGAGCTTTGTAATGTTTCCGAATGGGACTATGACCTCGTGAACGGCTCCGACCCAAACGCATTGAGGGGAGCGTTTTATGATGCGCTCACGGTAAAAGGAGAACGTCGCTTTGCCGTCCTCGTCAAACGCTGTCTCATAGGGCAGCATTATAACATCGGCGCCGTTTGTGTCCGTCTTTTTCTTCTCAAGAGCCTTCAGTGTGCCGGGCGGAATAACATCGTCGGCATCAAGCCACATTATATAATCCCCTGTTGCCTTTGCAAATGCGAAATTGCGCGCTGCCGCAAAATCGTCCTGCCAATCGCAGTCAAAAATGCGGTCAGTGAAAAGACTTGCTATCTCCTTTGTGAGGTCAGAGGAACCTGTGTCGGCGATGATGATCTCATCAAAAAGCGAGCCCGTGCTTTCAAGACATCGTCTCAGCACGGTCTCCTCATCCTTTACTATCATGCATAAACTCCATTTGGACATGCCAATACCTCCATGATGTAATTTTTATTATACACAGTTTACTATATGCTGAGAAGAACGATCCGTGAATTCACTATTACAATAAAAAAGCCTCCGGATCCGGAGACCGTGGATCGGTCCGGATGCAGAGGCTTTATATATGGGGCAGGATCTCGCTGTGCGGCAGAAGTGATTTGAAATATGCCGTCAGTTTATCGCCGCTGTCAGCAAGAGCCCGTACAAGGATCCCTTCTGCGGGCTTGGTGTACGCTGATATAATACCGTCTGTTTCGTTAAATTCGAAATCATTTTCGAAGCCGTAGAAATACGCTGTGCCCATATGTGTACAGCCCTCCAAGCAGCCTATCGACGAAAGATCGTGTTCCGCGGGGACGAGCCGTGAGCTGTCGGCGTACACAAGCTTTCCGTTTAACCGCACACGGGTGGAAGAGCAGTATCTGTTGAACCGGAACAGCTCGTCCATACCGACCCTGCCGCCTGCAAGGATGTCCCAGAACATCAGTCGTGAGCCGGGAGCAAGCTCTATCTCCGTAAGGGAGCTGAAGCTGCTGCCGGAAAACGGGATCGACGGACACGGCAGGTAATACAGTACGGCGTCTTTCCCGACACTTATTCTAACTCTCTTGGATGCATAGCCGTCATCGGTTTTAAATATCTTTGTGTACGACTGTTCTGTTATAACGGCAGAGGTTCCGGGAGATACGGATATCTCGATCTCGTGCTCATCGCCTTTCAGCAGACCGGCTGACGCCTGCATTATCATGATCTCGGCTGTCGTCCCTATATAAAACGGCGAGGTCAGCTTGAACGGCGCTGTAAAACGTACATTATCGATCTCCGTTCCTGCCGCGCCGCGGCGTGTGCTCAGGTATAGACTTCCCATCAGAGTCCCTCGAAAAGCACATCGCGCTTGATCCAGTCTACGACATTATCAACGCCTTCCATGCTCATAAGATTGGTGAAAATGAACGGTCTGCCGCCGCGCATCCTTTCAGAGTCGGATGCCATGACCTCAAGACTCGCGCCGACCATCGGCGCAAGATCCGTTTTGTTTATGACAAGCAGATCGGAGCGGGTGACTCCGGGACCGCCCTTGCGCGGTATCTTTTCTCCCTGGGCGACGTCTATAACATAGATGGACGCGTCAGCGAGATCGGGAGAAAAGGTAGCGCTCAGATTGTCTCCGCCGCTCTCGATGAAGATTATCCGGACATCGGGGAAACGGCGGGCCATGTCCTCCACGGCCTCGAGATTCATCGAGCAGTCTTCACGTATTGCCGTATGCGGGCAGCCGCCTGTTTCCACTCCTATGATGCGCTCGGGAGGAAGAGCTGAGTTCTTTATCAGAAATTCCGCGTCCTCTTTTGTGTATATATCGTTTGTGACAACGCATATGCTGTATTCTTTTGACATTATACGCGTAAGGCGCTCAATGAGCGCGGTTTTTCCGGAGCCGACCGGCCCGCCGATACCTATTTTTACATATGACATGTTATTCACTCCGTTTCGTTTTGAAATATTCTATAAGATATACTATGAAATATACAGCCTTGAGAAAAGTGTTTCATGCTGCATAGAGCGTATGTCGAACCCGCAGAACGAAGAGCCGAGCTCAGAATCAGGGACTGATACCGCCGTTTCTGCCGCAGAAGGGATGAGCTTCAGCGCCTCGGCAAGGGCCGATTGAGCGTCAAGCTGCCGCAGCGGAACAAGTTTGGCGGCATGATTCGCCATCGCCGAGAGCAGACTGTAGCCGTAAAGGCAAAGCCCGTCCGCAAGCTCGGTCCCGGTATCTTGTATAAGCGCGCCGATGGCTATGCAGTGGTGACCTGAACATTTGCCCGAATGCGTGAGAGCGTGATATTCGCGAAGCCTCGGGCAGTCCGCAAGCTCAGCGACGAGCTTCATGCAGCGTGTCCCCTGACGGATGCTTCCGCTGCGCAGCTCCGACGGCGCTTTGACCGCAGTCAGAAGCTCGTCAAGCCATTCAAGAGAGCAGCCCTGTGCCGAGCGTGCCGCAAAGGCAAGCTCGTTAAAGGAGAGCATGTATATATATGATCCTAAGTGTTCTTTAAGCGTTTTTTCAGAGCCCACGATGCCTTTTTGTGTGTAGGTCTCCATACCGTTGGAAAGAGTATAGCTGCCCGTGGGGAACAGGGGATCCAGACATTGGATCAGAGTCATATACTTATTATTCATGGCTGTGCTCATGACCGCCGTGCGAATGTCCGCGGCATTCTATATATCCGCTGAATTTGTCATGCATCCGTGTAGCCTTGAAGCCGAGTCTTAAGAGATAGTCCATCGTCGGCTCGTCATACGGTATGCGCACACGTTTAGGTTCTATTGCGGGTGAGATATGACGGTTGCCTATCTCAAAGCAAAGCCTTCCCATTTCCACGGTGTCGCGCACAGGGATCTCGATAAGCTCACACGGATCCAGCTCAACAACGATAATCCTTTCCGCATCCTCGTAAAGTATATCGCCGTCGTTGAGCGGAGATGTCACCTTTATCCCGATCTCCTCACCTTTTTCCGTGGCTTTTTTCAAAAGCCGTTTGCCGTGCTCGAACCAGTCGATATGCACTTTATCGACTGATTTTTCGACTGTATCGGCGTCTTTGATGTTTCCAATGATTTTTTCGCAGATCATTTGCAATTCCTCCGTTATATTTAAGAATGTCTTTAAAAAGCATATCAGAAAAGATAGTATTTTGTGGTGAGCGGAAGTGATTCTGCAGCGCTGCATGTGATCGGCTCTCCGTCAACCGTAACGCGGTAATTTTCGGGATCGACCTCTATCCTGCCGCAGCGGTCATTGTATTTCATATCCGTCTTGCCGATCCCTCGGCAGTGCGCAACCGGTTCTACGATCCTCTGTAGTCCGAGCCTTGCGGCTATACCTGCGTCATAGGCTGCCTTTGAAACAAATGTTATGCATGATCGTTTAACGGCAAGACCGTGCGCCCCGAACATGTTTCTGTAGATAACAGGCTGCGGTGTGGGGATAGACGCGTTTGCATCGCCCATTCTTGATGCTGTTATGAAACCGCCCTTTATTATCATTTCCGGTTTGACACCGAACATTGCAGGCTTCCAAAGCACAAGATCGGCAAGCTTTCCGATCTCCACAGATCCGATCTGATTTGCCAGACCGTGAGTTATCGCCGGATTTATCGTGTATTTGGAAATGTAACGTTTAACTCTGAAATTATCGTTTCTCTCGCAGTCCTCGGGGAGTGTGCCGCGCTGATCCTTCATTTTCGACGCTGTTTGCCATGTTCTTGTTATAACTTCGCCGACTCTGCCCATTGCCTGAGAGTCTGAGCTCATCATAGAGAATATACCCATATCGTGCAGTACGTCCTCGGCTGCGATCGTTTCGGGGCGTATGCGTGAATCGGCGAATGCGACATCCTCGCGCACGCGGCTGTCAAGATGATGGCATACCATCAGCATATCGAGATGCTCGTCTATGGTGTTCTTTGTGAACGGCATTGTCGGATTTGTAGAAGACGGCAGGATATTGGGGAGCGATGCCGCTTTTATTATATCGGGGGCATGACCGCCGCCCGCGCCCTCTGTATGATATGTGTGTATAGTTCTTCCGCCTATGGCATTAAGCGTGTCTTCCACAAATCCCGCTTCGTTAAGAGTATCGGTATGGATAGACACCTGAACGTCGTAGTCATCTGCCGCCCTGAGCGACGCATCGATGACGGCCGGCGTAGCACCCCAGTCCTCGTGTATCTTGAGACCGCAAGCTCCCGCTTCCAGCTGCTCGGCAAGCGGTTCGTAAGCGGCGCAGTTGCCCTTGCCGAGAAAACCCAGATTCATTGGGTATGCCTCTGCCGCCTCGAGCATTTTTTCTATGTTGAAGCTTCCAGGCGTGCATGTTGTGGCATTCGTGCCGTCGGCAGGACCGGTCCCTCCGCCGATCATCGTGGTTATACCTGAATAAAGCGCCGTTTCGATCTGAGTGGGGCTTATAAAATGGATATGCGTGTCAATTCCGCCTGCAGTGAGTATCAGTCCCTCTCCGGCTATTACTTCGGTCCCGGAACCGACGATAAGCGAGTCGGTGACTCCGTCCATTATGTCCGGATTGCCTGCCTTACCTATACCGCAGATACGACCGTTCTTTATTCCGACGTCGGCTTTTATGATACCGGTATAGTCTATTATTACGGCATTTGTTATTACAGTGTCGGGACAGTCGCTGTCGGATACGCCGCAAGCCTGTCCCATGCCGTCGCGCAGCGATTTCCCGCCGCCGAATTTTGCCTCGTCGCCTTTGGTGGTCAGATCATCCTCTACCTCTATTATGAGCAACGTGTCGGCAAGCCTGAGCCTGTCGCCCTTTGTAGCACCGAACATGTCGGCGTATTGTTTTCTTGTCATTTTAAACATTCCGGTCACACTCCCTTATATCCGAGCTCACGTGCTTTTTCGACAGCACGCGCTTTTACTTCATCATCGTCCATGCTTCCGTTCACGAGGCTGTTGAGCCCGTACCCTATACGCTTTCCGCCTATCTTCACAAGACGTACCGATTTGCGCTCGCCAGGCTCGAATCTCACTGCCGTGCCGGATGGGATGTCGAGTCTCATGCCGAATGCGGCGGCTCTGTCAAACAGAAGCTCGCGGTTTGCCTCAAAGAAATGGTAGTGTGACCCGACCTGAACGGGACGGTCTGCGGTGTTTGTTACCTCAAGTTCAAGCGTTTCCTTGCCTTCGTTTATGATCAGCTCGCCGTCATCAAAAATATAGCCGCCCGGCTCAGCTGCGCCGGAAGAAGGTATCGGAGAGTGCACGGTAACAAGCTTTGTGCCGTCGGGGAAGGTCGCCTCGAACTGTATATCATGGATCATCTCCGCGACTCCGTCCATAACATCATTGGCTGTAAGCAGTGTTTTCCCGAGACTCATAAGTTCCGTGACGCTTTTTCCGTCACGAGCTCTTTCGAGAAGCTCGGATGTGATATACGCGATAGCCTCCGGATAATTGAGTTTAAGACCTCGTTCTTTTCTTGATCTGGCCAGTTCACCCATGCAGTGTATCAAAAGACGTTCGGTCTCGCGCGGTGTAAGATGCATAAATTATCCCTCCTTGGATTCAGAATACAGCAGATGATCGTGAAACTGTGTTTCGCAATTATCTGTCTTGACATATCGGCGGTATAATAAAAAAGCGCCGCGCTCAGAAAAGAAGCGCGGCGCCGTTGCCGTTCTAGATCTATTATATTCATTTTGCCCGCGTATGTCAATCTCAATATAGTATGTCATTTGCATCTTTGTGCACAAATAACAACAGACAGAGCTCCGATCTACGTCTTTTTATAAATAAATCGGATGATATGGGGAGTTGACATGATGGCCTGACGATGGTACAATTTATTTGACTGTGCATCACGCACAAATAAGATTGTTTGCGTTTCATATTCCAATGTCGGACGAACGATGGTATACTGTTTTCATAAGGTGAATGGACCGAAGGACTCTGCGAAGCATAAAGCCGGCGGAGCACGGTTTCGCAATTACCGGATATTACACTATTGAAGGAGACGATATTATGGAATACGAGATCATGGAGCATGTACATTATGCGGGACTGCCGAGTTTTAATCGTTTTAAAATGACGAGAGAGCTCGAGGGAGCGGATCTTGCGATCATGGGTGTGCCGTTCGACAGCGGAGTAACAAACAGACCGGGAGCTCGGTTCGGTCCGGCGGCGATAAGGCAGCAGAGCCGTCTCGCATGCAGCTTTAATTATATGTGGGATTACAGGCTCAAGGATAAATTCAATATCATTGACTATGGTGATGTTGGGTATTATCTCGGTGAAAACTCTACAAAGATAATGCTCAAAGAGACTTACGAGCACGCAAAGAAGATACTCGGAGCAGGTGTAAGACTATTTACACTGGGCGGAGATCATACTATCCCATTCGGGCCGGTGAGAGCCGCGAGCGAGCAGTTCGGAAAGCTCGCGCTTCTGCATTTCGATTCGCATCAGGACAGCACTCCGTGCGATCCGAACACAGGAGTGACACATGCCAATTTCGCATATGAGCTGCAGAAGGAAGGCTGCATAGATCCGTCAAGATCGGTACAGGTATTTATCCGCACTGATATGCATAAGTGCGGATACAATATAATTTATGCAGACGAAACGACGACGGCGTCACCGGCGGAGACCGCAGAAAAGATCAAAGCTATAATAGGGGATATGCCGGTGTATCTGACATTCGATATCGATGCGCTCGATCCGGCATATGCGCCGGGAACCGGCACGCCTGTTATAGGCGGACCGTCAAGTGCCTATGTGCGCGGAGTGCTCACGCGTCTTCGCGGACTTAACGTTGTAGCCGGTGACGTTGTGGAGGTAGCGCCCAATTACGACAGCTCGGAGATAACTTCTGTCGCGGCGGCGCAGATAGCTCAGGATATAATGTATCTTATGCTTGACAGCAAGAAGTAACTGTCATTAAAAGCTCCCGGACAATCTTGAATTTTATTAAGAAAAAGCCCGTTCTGAGAGCGGGGTCCGGGAGGATTTTAAATGAAATGTTCGGAACTTAACAAACTTGAAAAGTTGGGCGGGTTGAAACCGATCGCCGGAGAGAAAGGCTTGAACAGAGAGATCAGATGGATCTACTTTGCCGATTCACTTGAAAGCGTGCAGTCGATATGCAGTCCGGAGAACTGGATAGATGGCAATGAGCTGTATGTTCTGACGCATTCGGGAATATTGAATGATGTAAAAACGGTCGTGCAGCTTATGCGCTCCGCAAATAATGCCAAGGCGGCGGGCTTTGTCATTGACGAGATGTATATAAAACCGGAGTACAAAGAGTGTGCCGACAGTCTTGGAATGCCGCTGTTCGAATTGCCGCGGTCAATACGTTCGATAGATCTTTCACAGGTCGTGTGCACCGCTATCATAGAGGAAAAGAATGCTGAGATCTCAATAGAAAAGCTTTTCATACAGCTTTTGCACAGTGATGATCTGAGTGAGGAAAGTGCCGTGGGCAGCGCGGAAATGTACGGTATAAGTCTTGATCAGGGCTTTCGTGTTGCGCTGTTTGAGACAACGGACTTTGAGGAATTTCTCAAACGCCATAAGATAGTGGACAGAGGCAGGATAACTCAGATAATGAAGCAATATCTCCGAAAGGTCCGGGAGAGTTTTGAGAGCGCTTGCGACATGAAGATAATGTCGGCTACCGAAAATAACAGCATAATAGCGCTGCTGCCAACAAAGGAGCTCACGGCCGAGCGTATAGCAGGGATAATACACAGGTTCAAGAACGAAAATGTTCTGTATTCGGATATAAGCTTTAATGTGAGTGTGGGATGCGCGTATTCCTCGGTCGGAAGCATAAAGCGGAGCTATTCCGAAGCAAGACGCATAAGGCGGCTCGCGGGAATAATAGGAAACGAGGACGGTGTGCTGTTTTTTGAGGACGCCGGACTGTACATGCTGATATTCTCGTCGGATAACACTGACTATATGCGTTCATATCTGAATAGAATGCTCGGAAAGCTGATGGACTATGACAAAGGCGGCAACACGGAGCTTACAAAGACGCTTGAGGTATATATAGAAAGCAACGGAAACGGGACAGAGACGGCGGAAAAGCTTTTTATTCACAGGAACACACTGCATTACAGAATAGAAAAGATAGAACAGCTTACCGGGTATGATCTTAACAGCTACGAGACCTTGTCCAATCTGATCATGGCATTTAAAATAAAAAAATATTTTGAACAGTGATATCCTAACGGCACATGTAAGAGAGGAGATCTTTATGGGAGTGTTTAAGATAGTACCCGAGATCCACATGCTTGGGACTGCGGAGGAACTAAGGGAGGCTCTCGGGATAGGAGAGGGCGATCTGGTGATCGCCGGCAGCGTATGGCGGAAAAATTTTAAAGGAACGGAAGGCTGTGAGGTGCTGATCGTCGGAGATTTTGCAAAGGGCGAGCCTACGGATGATCTGGTCGAGAGAATGAATGCCGCTGTAAGCAAGCCGTACAAACGTGTGATCGGCATCGGGGGCGGAACGGTTCTCGACTGCGCAAAGCTTTTCGCGCTGAAAAAGCTTTCGCCGGTATCAGACCTGTTTGACGGTAAGTTTGAAGCGGTCAAAGACAAAGAGCTGGTGCTTGTTCCGACAACTTGCGGAACGGGATCGGAGGTAACGAACATATCCATACTTGAATTCAAGAGCCGCAAAACGAAGTTCGGGCTGGCAAATGATGCGATCTTTACCGATAAGGCATACATCGTGCCGGAGCTTGCTGAGGGCATGCCTTACAATGTATTTGCCGCAAGCTCGCTCGACGCATTGGTTCACGCGTCGGAGAGCTTTCTCTCGCCAAAGGCGACTGAGATCTCAAAAATGTTTTCAATTGGCGCGATAGATAGGATCTTAAAGGGATATAAGAGGATAGCGACGGATGGACGCGAATGCCTGAGCAGTTTGATGCCGGACTTTTGTCTGGCATCGGTGATGGCCGGGATAGCGTTCGGAAACGCCGGCTGCGCCGCGGTGCATGCTATGAGTTATCCGCTCGGAGCGCAGTTTCATGTTCCGCACGGTGAATCGAATTATTCGGTATTTACCGGAGTGCTGAAAAAATATGCCGTGAAGGCGCCGGATGGAAATATAGCGGTTTTAACAGGTCATTTTGCGGAGCTTCTGGAATGTGATGCAAAAGATGTATTGGAGCAGCTTGACGGCTTGCTCAGCGAAGCTGCGATGCCGCGCAGAAGGCTCGGTGAATACGGTATGACGGATGATATGGTACGTGGATTTTCGATATCAGTGATGGAGAATCAGCAGAGACTATTGGCAAACAACTATGTGCCGCTCTCATGTGAAGAGATAGAGGAGATATATGCTTCGCTGCTTTGAGCATGCATATTCTGACAAGACAGTAATGTAAGGAGATGGATATAATGAGTAAAACGATCGATTTGAGAAATGCGCTGCCTGAGATAAAGACAGCGGAGCTGCCGGGACCAAAGGCACGGGCGGTGATAGAGAGAAGGACTGAAGCTGTGCCGAACGCTATTAAATGTGTCTACCCGCTGGTTGCTGAGCGTGGAGAAGGCGCTATGATCGAGGACCCGGACGGGAATATATTCCTGGATTGGGTAGGCGGAGTCGGCGTGCTCAATGTAGGCTACAGCTGCCCCGAGCTCATAAGTGCGGTAAAGGAGCAGGCTGGTAAGTATTTTCATGTGATGATGAATATAGGCACTCACAGAGGATATGTTGAGCTTGCGGAAGAAATGAACAGGATCGTTCCTGTGCGCGGAACAAAAAAGAAAACGATGTTTGCAAATTCCGGCGCTGAGGCGGATGAGAACGCTGTAAAGATCGCGAAGGGCTATACGAAAAGACAGAATATAATCGTGTTTTCCGGCGCGTTCCACGGAAGGACGAGTCTTACTATGGCAATGACCTCAAAAAAGTCTTATGCCTATGGCATGGGGCCGTTCCCGGGCGGAGTATACAGAGCGGATTTTCCGTATATGTACAGAGCGCCCAAGGGCTATAACGAGTCTGAGGCGATCGATTATTATATAGACAGGCTTATGAAAGTGTTTGAGGAGTGCAGCGCGCCGGAACATGTGGCTGCGATAGTAGTAGAGCCCATTCAGGGGGAGGGCGGATTTGTTCCTGCGCCGATAGAATGGGTCAAGGCGGTCAGGAAGATATGTGACAGATACGGTATACTTCTTGTTGCCGATGAGGTACAGACGGGTTTTGCGCGTTCCGGCAGAATGTTTGTATCCGAGTATTGGAAAGAGGCGGGATGCGCGCCGGATATAATGACTGCGGCAAAGTCGATCGCGGGCGGACTGCCGCTTTCGGCAGTCACGGCATCGGCGGAGATAATGGACGCTTGCCCGACGGGCACGATCGGCGGAACGTACTGCGGAAATGCGGTGGCATGCGCTGCAGCTCTTGAGGTCATAAAATACATAGAAAAGAATAATCTCTGTGAACGTGCGGCGGAAATAGGGAAGAAGGTAACGGACTTCTATGTAAACGAGCTTTCAGAATCAGGAGTGGTCGGTGATGTTCGCGGAATAGGCGCGTTTGTAGGTCTGGAGTTTGTAAAGGATAAGGACACAAAGGAACCGTATCCGGAGCTGGTTTCGGCTCTGGTACAGAAGGCGGCATCGAAAGGACTTATAATAGAAAGCGCGGGAACATACGGAAATGTCGTAAGGTTCCTTTGTCCGTTGGTTGTGACCGATGCACAGCTTGACGCAGGCCTTTCGATATTGAAGGAGAGCCTGAAAGAGTGTCTGGACGAGCTCGGAAATTGAACTGTTTTTTGAAAATCAAGAAATAATGCGGCAGGAATGGGATTGTTCAATATTAGCAGGTTTTATAGACTATAACATTTCTATTATGATTTGCCAACAATGTTGTGCGCAGTGCACAATTAAGTTCATGCGTTGGTTATATAGGCAAACCTAAAACGGTGTGCTATAATAGATACATGATTTCAAACAGAATATTATGAAATAACGGCAAAGGAGCTGTATCGGGCGATACAGCTCCTTTGCCGTTTCATAATAATATCATCACGGAGGAATGTATATGGAATCAAAATATATTATTGAGATAAAGGATCTTGGCAAAAGCTACGCCGATCTGAATGTGCTCAAGGGAGTAGATCTCAGAATTGAAAAGGGCGAGGTAATAGCCGTTATAGGTCCGTCCGGCTCAGGTAAAAGCACGCTGCTTCGCTGCGTGAACAGGCTGGAGGAAATAAACAGGGGCGATATTCTTTTTAAAGGAAAGAGTATCGTAGGCAAAGATTGTGATATAAATGAGGTCAGACAGCATATAGGTATGGTGTTTCAGCACTTCAATCTTTTTCCGCATCTTTCTGTTATGAGAAACATAACATTGGGTCCGACAAAGTTAAGAAAACTTTCAAAGGATGAGGCAGAGCGGAAAGCTGCAGAGCTTTTAAAGCTTGTGGGTCTTTATGATAAGCGTGACGTATATCCGTCGAGTCTTTCCGGAGGACAGAAGCAGAGAATAGCGATAGCGAGAGCGCTTGCTATGGAGCCGGATGTTATCTTGTTTGACGAGCCGACCTCGGCGCTGGATCCGGAGATGGTAGGCGAGGTGCTTCAGGTAATGCGTGAGCTTGCAGAGGCGGGAATGACGATGATGGTCGTAACACACGAGATGGGTTTTGCGCGCGAGGTGGCATCGAGAGTGATATTCATTGATGAGGGTAAAATACTTGCCCAAGGCAGACCTGATGAGCTGTTTGACAACAATGAAAATGAGCGCGTAAGATCATTTCTGAAAAAGGTGCTTTAAGGAGGTGGCAGAATGAGTGCAATAGCGGATATTATCACAAAATACTCATCGATGTTTGGGGTGGCGGCAGTGACAACTCTGCTGCTGTCGGTATTCACGGTACTGTTCAGCTTTATTATCGGAAGCTTGCTTGCAGTAATGAAGATATCATCGATAAAGCCGCTCAGATGGCTGGCGAACATCTATGTCGAGTTCATACGCGGTACGCCGCTTCTCGTGCAGGTGTATGTGGTGTTTTACGGACTGCCGCTCCTAGGCGTGAGCGTGCCAAGCTTTGATCTTCTGGGAAACGATTTTTCAAGACTGTTTGCTGGTATCATAGCGTTGGTGGTAAACAGCTCGGCGTATGTCTGCGAGATAGTCCGCGGCGGTATTCTTTCGATAGATTCCGGTCAGATGGAGGCGGCGCGGAGCATAGGTTTCAGCAAGACGCAGTCGATGCTGCTTATCATTTTTCCGCAAACGATAAAAAATATACTCCCGTCGTTGGGAAACGAGTTTGTAAGCGTTATCAAGAACTCGTCACAGGTATCGGTAATAGGAGTTGCTGAACTCATGTACACAACAAATACGATAAGAAGCATAAGTTTCCGTTCGTTTGAGCCGCTCATCATCGTATCGGTGATCTATTTCATAATGACATTTATAATTTCATCCGTGATAAAACGGTTTGAGATGAGACTGGCTGTGAGTGACAGGAAATAACAAGGTATAGATATAGTTAAAAAACAACTAATATAAAAGCAATTTATCTGATTACAGGAGGAATTTATATGAAGAACAGAGGAAGAGTTTTAGGAAAAATATTTGCGGTATCTGCAGCGGCTGCTTTGATGCTGTCCGCGGCGGGCTGCGGAGGAACGAATGAGTCGGCATCGTCTGTAGAAAGGATACAGCAGGCGGGTGTCCTCACACTGGCTACCGCTTCGGGATATCCGCCGTATGAATTTGTAAGCGCGGCGGACGGAGGGCAGGTCGTTGGCATAGATGTTGCCCTGGCGCAGAAGGTGGCGGACAGGTTAGGTGTAAGTCTTAAAGTGGATGATATGGCATTCAGCGAGCTTATAACGACTCTTCAGGCAGGAAACTGTGATATCGTTATAGCCGGACTTCCCGAGACTGAAGAGCGCGCGCAGGCGGTCGATTTCTCAAAGGTGTATCTGAACGACCAGCAGTGTATCATAGTTCGTTCCGGGGATGCGGCAGAATATACTTCGCTTGATGATTTTGCGGGCAAGAAGGTAGCTGCCGAGATGGGCAGCTCATCTGAAAGCGTGGCGCGCAGCGAGCTTACGGGAGCGGATATCGTTTCTCTCTCGCTCGTTTCGGATGTGTTTCTCGAACTTGAAAACGGCAGTGTGGACGCGGTAGTAACCGGTGCGGTAGTAGGAAAACAGTACACAATTTCGAATCCTGATCTTGTGCAGCTTGACCTCACATTCGCAGAACCCGATAAGCCGGCTTCGGCGGCGGTGCGCAAGGGAGACACAGAGCTTCTTGATGTCGTAAACAGCGTTATAGACGAGGTTTCATCCGACGGGACAATGGATGCGTGGGTAGACGAGTACAGTCAGAAAGCAAGTGAAAACGCGCAGTGAAGATATAAGTAAGGGTCTTAAAGCTCGGATAACCGCAACGCTGTGAGCTGGTCTTGCGGTTATCCGTCCTGAAATTTTGGTTTGAGAAAGGATTTTAGCAATGAAGAGATTTGCAGTTACGATAACAAGGCAGTTCGGCAGCTTGGGAAGACCTATAGCGAAGATCATTGCCAAGAAATTGGGCATAAATTACTATGATAGAGACATTGTCGAAAAAACGGCAAAAAACCTCAAACTTCCGGTATCGACTATAGAGAATGAAGAAGAAAAGGCGCGCCGCGGATTTTTGTATATGAGGTATCCGCTTGGAAAGGGAACGAGCGATATCCAGGACAGTATTTTCCTTGAGCAGCAGAAGATAATAAGCGGACTGACAGAGCGCGAATCATGTATAATCGTCGGAAGATGCTCCGATTACATTCTGAGAAATATGGAAAACGCGATGCATATCTATATATATGCACCATATGCTGACAGAGTGGAAAACTGTGTAAATGATCTGCTTATGTCGGAGGAGGATGCGAAAAAGAGCATACAGTCGATCGATAAAGCCAGAAATTCCTATCATATGCACTATGCCGGATATCTTCCGTCAGACCCGGAATATAAGCATATGCTCATAAGCAGCAGTCTTTACGGTAAAGAGGGAACTGCGGAATTCCTTGCGGATGCGATCAAACGCAGATTTGGACTGTGAACAGTGCCCCGTCAAAACGTTACTACTCAGGTATGAAAAATCGCATAATAAAGGCATTGTGCAAAACGTAGAAAATAAAAATAAATTTTTTTGAGAATTTTTGCGTAAAAATGAGGTTATCCACACGACGAATGCTGCGAGTGAAAAC
>DVNB01000112.1 GCA_018714695.1 Candidatus Ornithomonoglobus merdipullorum
CTTCTTCATCTTCTCAAGCTCAGGCTCAAGCAGATCTGCGGGACGGCAGGTGATCCTCTCCTCGTCGCCAATGATCTTCTTCACGATCTCCGGTGAGATCTCGCCCGGACACTTTCCGTATTCGCCCTTTACTATAGCCTTTGTCTCCTTCGATACCATCTTGTATCTCTCGCCCATGAGCACATTCAGAACAGCCTGTGTGCCGACGATCTGCGATGACGGAGTTACCAGCGGCGGGTAGCCGAGATCGGCTCTTACACGCGGTACTTCCTTTAACACATCCTCGTAAGCATCCTCTCTGCCCTGCTGCTTCAGCTGCGATACAAGATTCGAAAGCATTCCGCCCGGCACCTGATACTTCAGTGTGTTTACATCAACACCCATTACCTTCGTATTCATGAGACCGCTTGCAATGTACTTCTCACGCAGCGGCTTGAAGTAGTCACAGATCTCGATGAGCTTGTCAAGATCAAGACCGGTATCATACGGTGTTCCCTGGAGCGCTGCTACCATAGGCTCTGTCGCAGGCTGCGATGTGCCCATAGCCATAGGCGAAATAGCGCAGTCGATAACGTCAACTCCCGCCTCAATTGCCTTAAGATATACCATTGATGCCTCACCCGACGTATAGTGCGTGTGCAGCTGTATCGGTATCTTTACCGCCGCCTTCATCTTTGAAACGAGGTCGTATGCCACATACGGTCTCAAAAGTCCCGCCATGTCCTTTATACATATCGAATCAGCGCCCATGCCTTCGAGCTGCTTTGCAAGCTCAACGAACTTTTCGTTTGTATGGAACTCAGAAGTCGTATAGCAGACGGTAGCCTGAACATGACCTCTGCCTTCCTTCTCACAATATTCCTTAGTAGCATTTATAGCACACTCAAGATTTCTTACGTCGTTGAGCGCGTCAAATATTCTCAGTATATCGACACCGTTGGCTATCGACGCCTGAACGAAATATTTAACTATATCGTCCGCATAGTGGCGGTATCCCAATATATTCTGTCCTCTGAACAACATCTGCAGCGGAGTCTTTTTTGCCCTCGCTTTTATCTTGCGCAGTCTCTCCCACGGATCCTCATTCAAAAATCTGAGACATGCGTCAAATGTTGCACCGCCCCATGCTTCGAGTGAATGATAACCCACATTGTCAAGCTTTTCTACTATAGGAAGTATTTCATCCGTAGTCATCCTCGTGGCTATAAGGCTCTGATGAGCGTCACGGAGGACTGTTTCGGTAATTCCTACCGGCTTCGGCTGAACATTGTTTTTTGCCATTAATATATCACTCCTTATCTCTGTGATCGGGCACAGCGTTACGCCGCACCCTTCATTACCGGCGGGACCGCCCGCCGGATATTATCAATTAAAGTCCGCTGAACATCGACAGGAACACGCCTGCGGCAACCGCCGAACCGATAACTCCCGCAACGTTCGGACCCATAGCATGCATAAGCAGGAAGTTTGAAGGATTTTCCTTCTGTCCGACTATCTGCGAAACTCTCGCCGCCATAGGAACGGCACTTACGCCCGCCGAACCGATAAGCGGATTTACCTTGCCCTTTGTGAGAACATACATAAGGTCTCCCAGAAGCAATCCGCCTATAGTAGAGAAGCAGAATGCTGTAAGACCGAGCGCAATTATACCAAGCGTCTGAGTCGAAAGGAACGTCGACGCCGAAGCCGTAGCACCTACTGTGACGCCAAGGAATATCGTTATGATATTCATCAGCTCATTCTGAGCGGTCTTTGCCAGACGGTCACATACTCCCGATTCCTTAAGCAGGTTTCCGAGCATAAGACATCCCACAAGCGATACCGCGTCCGGAACTATAAGCGCAACTACTATTGTAACAACGATCGGGAAGAGTATCTTCTCTGTCTTTGAAACGGGACGGAGCTGATCCATGACCGTTGCACGCATCTTCTTTGTTGTCAAAAGCTTCATGAACGGCGGCTGTATTATCGGAATAAGCGCCATATATGAATACGCCGCAACAGCTATGGCAGATAAAAGCGACGGAGCCAAAGTCTTTGTTACATAGATAGCTGTAGGTCCGTCAGCGCCGCCTATGATACCTATAGACGCTGCTTCCTTGACACCGAAGTTTATGCTTGGTACCAATGCGCTGAGTACCAGTGCGCCCACGAATGTAAAGAATACTCCGAACTGTGCCGCAGCACCGAGAAGTATACTCTTCGGGTTTGCTATAAGCGGTCCGAAATCCGTCATACATCCTATACCAAGGAATATAAGCGGAGGATAGATACCCAGTTTGACTCCGAGATAAAGAAGGTCTAGGAGTCCGCCGTTCCGGCATACCATACCTACGTCCAGATACTGCCCGTCGATCAGATACTCCGGATCAGTGAAAAATTCCGGATGCATCATGATCGCAGCCGAATCCTTGATCATCGGCAGGTTCGTAAGAAGCATACCAAACGCGATCGGAAGAAGCAGCAAGGGCTCGAATTTCTTTACTATCGCAAGATACAAAAGCACACAGGCAACCGCCAGCATTATTATCGTTTTTATCGCGTCAACGGGGCCGCTCGAGATGAGCGCATTCATACCCGTGCTTTCCAAAAAGCTTACAAAACTTTCTAACACCTTTTAGTCACCACTTTCTCAATACAATTTATCAGTTTACCGAAACGATTACGTCCTGCGCGTTGACACTGTCGCCGGCAGAAACATTCACACTTGCAACAACGCCGTCAACGCCTGCAAATATCTCGTTCTCCATCTTCATTGCCTCGAGAACGGCAACAAGTGTACCCTTCTCAACCTTGTCTCCCACGTTTACCTTTACCGAAACTATGGTTCCGGGCATCGGAGCGACCACCTTCTGTGCTCCCATCGATCCCGATACCTTCGGAGCGGGAGCCGGTGCAGCCTTCGGCGCCGGTGCAGCTGCCGGTGCAGCCTTCGGTGCCGGAGCGGCAGACGGCGCTCCGCCTACCTCTTCAACTTCAACCTCATACGTTTTGCCGTTTACGGTTATATTATATTTTTTCATTATGAATTCCTTCCTTTCTGTGCAGTGCACAAAATAATATTAAAACCTGTTTCCGATCGTATCGCTGATACCTGCCCTGTTCCATGCCGGACGCGTATTCGGGATACGTCTGTAAGACTTGATCTTCAGATTATATGTCGAGGTATTCATGCTGGCAGCCACCGCCGCGGTAAGCACCGCAATAAGCTCCTCATCATCTTCCTCTTCAGGCTCTGCCGCAGCCGCCTGTACCGGTTCTGCCGGTGATGCCTGTATCGGAGCGGGCGCCGGTGATGCTGAAGCCTGTGCCGGTTTATAGAAGAACACCTTAAACAGCATCAGCACTATCATGAGTATAACGAGCACCGCGAAAACTATCGCAAGTCCGATTACCGTTACCTCTCCGCCTGTTGCGAGCGCCTCATCTATATGAACACCTACTCCGCTTATAAGCGACTCTGATAATTCCATAACACGTTCTCCTTTCTCCGATATTATACAGGGAGATTGCCGTGCTTCTTTGCCGGTCTTGAATCGCGCTTCGACTGCAGCATCTCAAGCGCCGCGATTATTCTAGGTCTTGTCGAATCCGGCTCTATAACGTCATCGACATAGCCTCTCTGCGCAGCCATGAACGGTGTTGCAAACTTGTCCTTATACTCCTGTATCTTATCGGCTCTCGTGGTGATCGGATCATCACTTTCCTTGATGTCGTTCTTGAAAATGATGTTTGCCGCGCCCTCGGGTCCCATTACAGCGATCTCTGCTGTCGGCCATGCCATAACTATGTCAGTCGCCAGATGCTTTGAGCTCATAGCGATATACGCGCCGCCGTAAGCCTTTCTTATTATCACATTTATCTTGGGCACAGTAGCCTCGCTGTATGCATAGAGCAGCTTTGCTCCGTGACGGATTATTCCGCCGTGTTCCTGATCGACTCCAGGGAAATATCCGGGTGTATCCGTAAGAGTTATGAGCGGGATATTGAAGCTGTCGCATGTTCTTACAAACCTTGCAGCCTTATCCGACGAATCGCAGTCGAGCGAACCCGCCTTTACCTTGGGCTGGTTTGCGACTATACCCACAGTGTTTCCGTTCATTCTCGCATATCCGACAACTATATTCTTTGCAAACTGCTCCTGCACCTCAAAGAACTCACCGTTATCCACGATCTCAGCTATGACCTCCTTAATGTCATACGCTTTTCCGGGATCGTCCGGAACGATCGTTGTGAGCTTCTCCGAGATCCTGTTTATCTCGTCGCCCGTATCTACATACGGCGCCTGCTCGAGATTGTTCGAGGGGAGATATGAGAGCAGAGTTTTGATCTTCTCTATACACTCCGAATCACTCGGCGCCGTGAAGTGGCAAACACCCGAAGTGGATGCATGCACCGTGCTTCCGCCGAGCTCCTCAGCCGAGACCTTCTCGCCCGTAACGGATTCTATTACCTGAGGACCCGTTATAAACATCTTCGAGGTCTTGTCCACCATAAATATAAAATCGGTTATAGCCGGTGAATATACAGCGCCGCCCGCGCACGGTCCCATTATTACCGAGATCTGCGGAATAACGCCGCTGTTTACAGTGTTTCTGTAGAATATCTCGCCAAAACCGGAAAGCGCATCAAGCCCCTCTTGGATCCTCGCACCGCCGGAATCATTCATTCCAACGATAGGCGCTCCCATTTTAGCCGCCATATCCATTACCTTACAGATTTTTTTCGCGTGCATCTCACCGAGCGAACCGCCGATCACGGTGAAATCCTGCGAATAAACAAAAACAAGACGTCCGTCAACGGTGCCGTAGCCTGTTACTACGCCCTCGCCCGGAGCCTCAACGGCATCCATGCCAAATTCAGTGCATCTGTGGCTGACAAAAGCATCAACTTCAACGAAGCTTCCGTCATCCATGAGAGCATTTATCCTCTCTCTGGCAGTCATTTTACCGGAATCATGCTGTTTTTTGATTTTCGCCTCGCCGCCGCCGTTTTCGATCTTGCTTCTGCGGTATTGAAGCTCAGTCAGCTTATCAACTGTTCCCATGATTTAACCTCCGTTTTCATAGTCTTAGAGATAATATTTTTCAATTATACCTTATTCTTTATTATATCATTTTTCTGATTTTTTTTCAATATGTTTATATTTATAAAATTTAGATTTATATAATTTTTATAAAAGGCAATCACCTTTCTTATTTTTTTGTGTATTTTGAACAAAGTTTTAATGAAATGTAAATTAAAGTCTGTGCTCTGCGCAGAAAAAAAGCTGCCGCGCGAAATCAGCACGACAGCCTCCCCGTTATTTCCTTTTTCTCCATTTCAATAGGAATGCCGAATTGATTATAACTATTACGGAACCTGCGTTATGTACAAGCGCGCCTACGACCGGATTTAAAACACCCGTTATCGCAAGGATGATCGCAATAAAGTTAAGCGCCATCGAAAAGCTCAGATTGCATTTTATTGTTACCATCATACGTTTTGCAAGCGCTATAAGATGCGGCAGTTCCTCTATCTTGTCATTTGCAAGCGCTATGTCCGCCGCCTCGACCGCAATATCACTTCCGACTCCGCCCATAGCGATACCTACCGCAGCTTTTTTAAGTGCCGGAGCATCGTTTATACCATCGCCTACCATACATACCGGCATGTTCTTTTTTTGATACGAATCTATAATCTCAAGCTTATCCTCCGGAAGACATCCGGAATGTATATCGCTTATACCTGCGCGTGATGCCATCTCCCGCGCGGCATTTTCGTTGTCACCGGTTATCAGCACCGGATCGGTGCCTGTGCCTTTCAGCTCAGCTATCATTGCGGCACTCTCCTCCCGGAGAGTATCCGAAAGCGCGATCAGCCCGACTGTCTTACTGTCTGCCGATACATATATCACGGTACAGCCCTCCGACAGATATTTCTCCGCCGAGGCTTTCAGTTCATCACCTATTGCCGCGCCGATCTCAGCCATCAGCGCATCATTTCCAGCCGCCATCCTCCTGCCGAACGCCGTCGCCTCAACTCCTCTGCCCGGTACCATCCTGAATCCTGACACCTTCGGAAGCTCCTCTTTATATTCCGCTTTAAAGCATGTGACCACAGCCTTTCCCAAAGGATGCTCCGAAAGCTGTTCCGCCGCTGCGGTTAGCCTATAGATCTCCTTGTCCGTTATATTACCGGATGTGCTTTTTACGGCTGCGACTTTTGGGATGCCGTAGGTCAATGTCCCCGTTTTATCAAACGCCGCCTTTTTGACCACAGCCAAACGCTCAAGGGCATCACCCTCCTTTACGAGGAACCCACGCTTTGCGGCATTCCCTATGGCAGCCATTATAGCCGTAGGCGTTGCCAGCACCAGCGCGCACGGACAGAACACGACAAGTATCGTTACCGCCCTTATGATCTCACCGGTCACCGCCCATGTGACTATTGCGGACAGCAGCGCTATGATCACTATCCATACCGCCCAGCGGTCCGCGGTGCCTACGATCTTTGCCTTGCCAGCATCCGCAGACTTAACAAGGCGTATCATCCTCTGTATAGAGCTGTCCTCCCCCGCCTTTTCCGCGCGCATCTCAAAAGCTCCGAAGCGGTTCACGGTACCGCTTGAAACATCGTCTCCTTCAGCTTTGTCCACAGGGAGAGATTCTCCTGTCATGACTGCCTGATCGATCGAGGTCTTTCCTGAGATTATCACACCGTCCGCCGGCACTGTCTCTCCTGGCAGGACGCGTATCATATCTCCCGCACACACCTCTTCGGCAGGAATGACACGCTCATTTCCGTTTTCAATGACTCTCGCGGTACGCGGCGAAAGATCAACGAGCCTCTCGATCCCGGCTCTCGCCCTTGCGACCGTAAGGTCCTCCAGAAGCGCTCCGAGCTGCATTATAAACGCTACCTCGCCCGCAGCGAAGTCCTCACCGATACATACGGCAGCCACGAGCGCGAGCGATACGAGCACATCCGCCTTTATATCAAACTCTGTCACAAGTCCGATCACCGCCTCAAGGATTATAGGTATACCGCACAAAACTATCGCTATCCACGCGGCGTCAAACGGAAATACAGCGGCATCAAAAATACTGAGCAGCAGAGCAATGCCCGATATGACCAAAAGAACTATGTCCTTTTTTATCCCGCCCAGCTCCAAAAGCCGTTCAAGCTTTTCCATTGCTTTATCTATTTTCTTTTTCATACAGCACCTCCAATGCATATACTATTACAGGTATATGTATATTATACCCCAACGGGTATCATTTGTCAAGTATAAGATAAAAAAATCCTGCCTGGATTATAGATCCGAAGCAGGAGCATTTATTATATATTCGCAAACCGTTTTATTGCGTCAGTGAAATTCTCTATCGTCTTATCCGCATCGCCGTGTTCTATGCCCTCGCGCACACAATGCTTGATATGTCCCTCAAGCACGACCTGACCGGCACTGTGCAAAGCTGATTTTGCGGCGTTGATAAGTGAAAGTACGTCCTCACACGGTACATCCTCATCTATCATCCTGTCTATCGCCTGCACCTGTCCTATTATTTTCTTAAATCTTCTATGCAGATTCGCCGAATCCATACACTGTTTCATAAATCCATCGTCCTTTCTTATCTGCCGTAAGCTTTGTTTCAAAGAACAGACTCCAGATCATCCCAGTTGATCTGATCTTCATCAATAAAGCCACTCTTCTCCGCTTCCGCGATCTCCTCTCGTTCTTCAGCTGTAACTCTTGTAAAATCCGGATCCCAAGCCAGTACGAGTTTTTTTATAAACTCATATGCAAAGCGCTGATCTTCATCAGGCAGCATCTCCATCATTTTCGCCGCATTTTTCACAATCCCTGACATGATAATTCACTCCTTATTTATAAATATCTCCTCTGTTCCCTATATCTATCACTAACAATATTTTTATATCATTGTCTTTTGTATAATTATATATAATGCGCCACTTCCCCACCCTAAGCCTCATTCTGTTATCTTTAACTCCATTATCAATTGATCTCATACACAGCATCAAGCTGCGCCATACACCTGTTTATAAACCGCATCTGTGCCGCGTTAATCGGCTCGCCCGAATAATAGAACTCGGTTCCCGGCTCGCCGCCCGTGCCGACATCCTTTGGCAGCATCCGCTTTACCTGATTTATCGTTCCCTCATTGCCGTCCGTGAACCTTATGCCCTCGCCGAACAGCCGCACAAAACTCCTTTTGAAATAATTGAAGTGGGTGCAGCCGAGAACTACCGTGCCATACGCTGAAAGCTCCTTTCCGCAAAGCGCCTCCTTAAGATACCCGTCCGCTTCCTCCGATTCAAAAACTCCGCTTTCCGCAAGCCGCACGAGCTTTGGAAGCTCTATCAGATCGACCATACCGTGCTTATCCACACGTTCCACGAGCCTATGCAGCTTGTCGCCCTTTATCGTTATCGGTGTTGCAGCCACAAGTATGCGTCTGTCCTCTTCTCCGTAGAGATCGATCGCCTTTTTTACAGCCGGCTCCATCCCGATTATCGGGACCGGAAAACTGTCGCGGTACTCGCGCGTTACGGCGCTTGTTGCCGTATTGCAGGCGATAACGATCGCATCTGTATCTCTCTTTATCATAAAATCAAATATGCCGCCGATGAACTCGCGTATCTCCTCCGGCGTTTTCTCTCCGTAAGGCACATGCTTTTCGTCGGCATAATATATGAACTGTGCCTCGGGCAGCATTTTATAGGCTCTGTGCAGCACTGACAGTCCGCCTATTCCCGAGTCAAAAATCCCTATCTTCATTACAGCTCTTCTTTCGTCAGCTAATTTTCATAAGCTCATATGCTTATCCATATCCCAATTATACCACACGATCGCAAAAAAAGCAATAGCCGCGTAAAAAACGCGGCTACAATATTCAAGCTGTGACGTTACTCAATATTCTCTCCTTTGTAAACCGCTCTACCGCCTCCCTCAATCTGTACGGCTCGGTACCGCTGCGCTTTGCATACTCAGTGAAAGCGGCGGCGTCCTCGTATCGGAAGAACACGTCGTCAAGCTCGGCAGAAGCTACCGTCTCACCTCCGCCGGTTTTTGAAGAGACCTTCTCGATCCTCACTCCGTAGCAGATTATGTCGGAATACCGCTCGCTCAACATCCTCGGTTTTATGTACACCCTCGTAACAAAGCCGGGCATTCCGGCGCTTTCGCAAAGCTCTTCTTGCATATCATATCATCCCTTACACTTTATTCGCAAAAGAATGCGTAATTATATTATATTCGTACAGGTACTGAAATATGATAACACTTCCTTTTTTGAAACAGCACTTGTTTTCCCATCCCGACTATGATATAATATACATACAGATACATCTTGCCGAAACAAGGAGAAAGAAAATGGAAATAATTAAATATTACGGCAGTGATACCGAAAAAAAAGAATTTATAAACCATGATAATGAGCCATTGATAGCTACCATTGCTCACGATGGATCACATGCGGTGGTTTCATTGCTTGACGAAGGCTGCGAGCATCATTTGCTGCTCGCAAAAGCGCTTGACAGACACGATATTGACAAGTATTTCAAGATCATCTTTGATGATGAAGGCGCAGACTGGACATTCGTATGTCCGCCCGATTACAAAGGGATAACAAATAAAGAAAAACGCATAGCTCAATTCTATAATAATGGGATCAACGTTATAACAGATTTCCTGCATGAGATCGGCTATGAGGTACCAATAAACATACCTAAACGTTACCAGCGCCATTTTAATTATATGACTAACGCCGATCTGTAAACAAAAAACAGGGATGCTGCCGCAAAATGTATGTTTGCGCAGCAATGATTCCCTGTTTTTTCATATCTTTCTGTACTCCTTCTGTCCGAGCTCGTAAAGATCCGCACCGGTGCAGTCCATCAATACCACCGCCGGGAAGTCCTCGACTTCAAGCCGCCTTATCGCCTCGGTGCCGAGATCCTCATATGCCACGACCTCCGCTTTTTTTATACACTCGGCAATAAGAGCTCCGGCGCCGCCTATCGCACCGAAGTACACACAGCCGTTCCGCTTTATAGCCTCGACAACAGCCTCGCTCCTTGCGCCCTTGCCTATCATGGCACCGAGACCGTTATCGAGGAGCTCCGGCGTATACGCGTCCATTCTGCCGGCAGTCGTCGGACCGCACGAGCCTATCACCTCGCCCGGCTTTGCGGGACAAGGACCCGCATAATAGATTATCTGATCCTTAAGTTCTATCGGGAATTCGCCTGTCTCATGAAAATTCTTTATCATCCTCTCATGAGCCGCATCCCTTGCAGTATATATAACACCCGATATCAGAACACTGTCGCCCGTTTTAAGAGATCTTGCTGTCTCCTTGTCTATGGGCGCATTTATTCTCTTTTCCATCTTTATACCTCTCAGAATTGATTTATAAAAGCTCTGCCGCCGAAGGCAGTATGTATTCGGCACCCAGTTCCTCAAAATAACCTCTTGCGCCCTCACCCGCAACACCGGTGAGCACCGCGCAGAAATCCGCTCCCATCGCCTTGGCAGCCAATATATCCGCTCCCGCGTCGCCTACAACGAGTGTGCGCTCTATTTTCGCTTTATCATAATCGCCCGCAAGTATACGCGCGTCATCATAATCAGTACCGTAGAGCGCTTTTAAGAACATATACGGATGCGGCTTCGTGAGCGCCGTCTCACCCAGTCGTTTCTCCGCCGCAGCAACATCATCATAGCTGCAAAGTCCGTTCTTTGCAAAATACTTCTCTGCATCCCAGGCGCGGAGCGGTGTTATCAGCTCCGCATACGGTCTGCCCGTACCGGTGCAAACACGCTTTTCTTTCGAAAGACCTTCCAACAGCGCGATCAGCTTGTCCATCGGTATTATCGGCCGCTCACTGTGCAGAAGTCCTGGCTTGCCAACCTCAGCAGGCTCTCTGCCGTATTGCTCCGTAAATATTTCATCGCCCAAAAACCACTCCTGGAAGCAGTCGCGCATAGCTGTCCACAGCTCTCCGTTGCGCTCGGTATATGCCTTGTCCTTTCCGAGCGCAGCAGCGGCTGCCTCCGCGAGAATATCGTACTCGTCAAGTATATTCACCGAAAGCCCGGAGGCATATTCAAGTATGGTTCCCGGCTCATCCGTTCCTGTTATAAGCGAAATAAGCACAGTTACATAACCCAGATCCCAGTTTGAATTCACTCCGCGTGACTTTAACTCGTTTATAAGCTTATCTTCCGAAAACACCTCTGCTCTTATCCTGAGCGCGTCAGCACTCAGCCCTCCCGCATCTATAGCTTTATCACCGAAATATTTTGCCGATGAAAGATATTCGCGGACGGTCAGCGCAGCACTGTTCCAATAGTTTTGCTCGCTCGTGATCACTCCGTCCATATCGAATATCACAGTATCATATTTATCAAGAAAATCTTTCATCCCGTGTTATTCAGTCTCCGTTATCCATTCTATTTTTCCGGCTACTCCGGAGGTCTTGCCTTTTCTCGACTCGTCAACGGAAACCGCCCTGTTGAGCGCCGAGCCTACCGAGCGGTAGATCGCTTCCCAAATATGGTGACCGTTATGTCCCTTGAACAGGTCAACATGCATCGTACACATAGCACCCTGTACAAATCCTTCAAGGAATGTCTCAAGGTCCTCGCTCAGCATCCCCTCTGTCTCCTTCGGTATATCTATACCGTGATAATCGATATCGATATACGCACGCGATTCAAAGCTCACGGCGCACTCCGCTTTAGCCTCGTCTATTATGCCTATCGCGTCACCGTATCCGTAAGCGCCGTCAGTCTTTTCAATATACTCCCTTACAGCCTTTCCGAGCGTTATACCCAGATCCTCCGCCACAACGTGCACAAGCGAATAATCCGCAAGCCTTAAATATGTTTCTATATTAAATCCTGCTCTGTAGGCTATATGCTCTATCATATGGTTAAGAAACTGATACGGCGTCGTTATCCTTTTTCTGTAGTCCGGCTTTAACGGAGAAAAATCCAGAGTTACCGCCATCTCCGACTCCGTCGTTTTCCTTGTTACCTTTACCTTGTTCATGGGTGATCCTCCTTAAATATATGCGCAAAAAGGCTGTCGCAGAGCAAGGTCCCCTCTGTCTCACTTTCGTGAAACAGAGGGACAGCGGCAGCCGGTGTTTCTCTTATGAAAACAAGCCGGACGCCATACCTCAATGTTGCACAGCCTCTTATATTTTATTTTCTTTCCTTTACGGCAAGACCATGGGTATCAAAGCCCTCGACCTTCGCAAATCTGTATGCGTATTCGCGAACGTTCTCGAAACCGTCCTTTGATGCGTAGCCCACAGATGAGCGCTTTAAGAAATCCTGTACCGATACCGACGAATACGTTTTCGCAAAACCGCCTGTCGGCAGTATCGCGTTCGGACCGAGCACAAAATTGCAGAGCGTTACAGGCGTGTAATCTCCGAGGAGTATCTCTCCCGCGTTCTTTATCTTGGGAAGCGTGTCGAACGGTTTTTCAGTCATTACCTCCATGTGCTCCGGTGCATAATCGTTTACAAAATCAATCGATTCGTCAAGCGAGTTTGTAAGTATAACGCCGCCATATGTGGTAAGGTTTGTCTCTATCCACTCCCTGCGCTGTGCCGAGATCTTCTCAAGCTGTCTGTTTACTATAGGTATCACCTTTTCAACAAGCTCTCGCGAATGAGTTACAAGAAGAGCCGCACTGTCCGGTCCGTGCTCCGCTTCTATCATCCAGTCCAGAGCTACCTTTTCCGGATCCGCCTTCTCGTCTGCGAGAACTATTATCTCCGACGGTCCCGCGGGAAGCCCGGCATCTATCTGATTCGCCAGCACACGCTTTGCAGCTGTAGCATAGCTGTTTCCCGGTCCTATGATCTTGTGGCACTTCGGTATGGTCTCGGTACCATAAGCCACAGCGGCAACCGCCTGTATCCCGCCGACCTTATATATCTCCTTGATTCCGATTATCTTTGCGGCGCAAAGTATAGCGTCATCAACGCCGCCTTCCTTGTTCGGCGGTGTCACAACAACTATTCTGGGCACCTTCGCAACAACAGCGGGAATACCCAGCATGCAGAGCACTGACGGGAAGGATCCCTTGCCGTGCGGCACATACAGGCACACGTCAACTATAGGAGTCGTCTTTTCGCCGACCATGAGCCCATCATCGACCATCGTGAACCACATTTCCTCCGGGAGCTGTTTTTCGTGGAAATCATATATGTTCTTATAAGCGTACTCTATCGCCTCTCTGGTCTCCTTGTCAAGACGGTTGTAGCCAGCTTCGATCTCCTCCTCGGTAACCTTCATCGTCTCGGGCGTAAGCTTTACATGATCGAACTTTTCTGTGTACTCAAGCACAGCCGCGTCGCCGCGGTCACGAATATCGTCCGACACAGCCTTCGCTGTCTTCATCTGCTCGGTTATGTCGAGTTCGGCTCTCTTCATTATGAAGTCGTACTGCTCCTTTGTCATCTTGTCGAGCTCATAAATATTTGGTCTCATAACTCCTTATCCTTCCTTCCTGCGCGTTTATTTATTTGAATGCGTCACGCATTTTGTCCATAAAGCTTTTCTTTTTCGTATAGTTTTTGTCCTCGTCGAACTCTCTTAAGAGCTCCTTCTGCTTTGCGCTCAGGTTCTTCGGCACCTCAACGGTCACGGTAACATACTCGTCGCCATTGCCGCGTCCGTTTAAGATCGGGATACCCTTGCCCTTGAGCCTGAACCGAGTGTTCGTCTGCGTTCCCTCCGGTATGTCGTACTCCACTATACCGTGTATCGTCGGCACCTTGAGCGTTGCGCCGAGTGCAGCCTGAACAAAGGTTATCGGGAACACCACGTTTACATCGTAGCCGTCGCGCTTGAAAATATCATGCGGCTTTACTCGTATGACAAGCTGAAGATCCCCGTTCGGTCCGCCATTCTCGCCTGCGTTTCCCGCGCCGCCTATGCGCATTACCTGCTCATCGTCTATTCCGGCAGGGATATTTACCTCTATAGTCTTGTTCCTGCGCACACGTCCCGTACCCCGGCACGAAGTACACGGCTCCTTTATGATCTTGCCCTTTCCGTGACACCTCGGACACTCCGTTATAACATTTGAGAACCCGAACATTGTCTGCCTGCGCTGCTGAACCTGACCCGTGCCGTTACACTGCGGACACGTTTCTGGCTGAGTGCCCTTTTTCGCTCCCGTGCCGCCGCAGTCTGAGCATGCCTCGTTCTTCGTTATGTTGATCTTCTTCTTACAGCCGAATGCAGCTTCCTCGAAGGTCAATGTTATATACTGACTCAGATCCGAGCCGCGCCGCGGCCCGTTTCTCCTTGCCCTTCCGCCGCCGAAACCGCCTCCGAACAGGTCGCCGAATATATCGCCTATATCACCGAAATCGAATCCGCCGGCGCCGCCGAAGCCGCCTCCGCCAAAACCGCCCGCATTGCCGTCCACGCCGGCATGACCGAACTGATCGTATCTGCGGCGCTTTTCATCATCGGACAAAACCTGATAAGCCTCATTTACCTCTTTGAACTTTTCCTCGGCCTCCTTATCGCCCGGATGCAGATCGGGATGATACTTCTTGCTCATCTTACGGAATGCCTTTTTTATCTCTTCTCCGGACGCGCCCTTGCTGACGCCCAGCACTTCGTAATAATCTCGTTTATCTGCCAAAATCCTCACCTTCCATAACCGACGCATCAGCGCCGTGCCCAAAATATGACTTTCCGGTGCAATACAAAGACACCGAATATATTATAATCCATTTTTTATTATTTGTAAATAGTCAACACGCACAAAAAAGAATATTTTATTTCTCCTAACCGAATAATGGGCGGAGCATTTAAAATGATCCGCCCTTAGTGATTATTCAATTACTTATTGTCGTTGTCTACCTCTCTGTAGTCGGCATCATATACATTCTCTCCTCCGGGAGCCTGACCCTGAGCCTGCGACGGGTCAAATCCCGCACCTGCCTGAGCTCCTCCGTTCGGATTAGCCTGCTGATAAAGCTTCTCTGAGATTGAATAGAATTTCTGCGTAAGAGCCTCCGACGCAGCCTTTATGGCGTCGGTATCGGTACCCTTCAAAGCTTCCTTTACCTTGTCTATCTCAGTCTGTACCTCGTTCTTCTCCGACTCGCTTATCTTGTCGCCAAGATCCTTCAAGGTCTTCTCGCACTGGAATACCATCGACTCTGCATTGTTTCTTGTGTCGACCTCTTCCTTACGTTTCTTATCCTCCTCTGCATACTTCTCGGCATCCTTTATAGCCTTATCGATATCCTCGTCGCTGAGGTTCGAAGATGCGGTTATAGTGATCTTCTGCTCGTTGCCGGTTCCAAGATCCTTAGCCGAAACGTTTACGATACCGTTTGCATCTATATCAAACTTGACCTCGATCTGCGGCACACCTCTCGGAGCCGGAGCTATGCCTGTAAGGTTAAAGCGTCCGAGTGTCTTGTTGTACTGTGCCATCTCACGCTCACCCTGAAGAACGTGGATCTCAACCTGTGTCTGACCGTCTGCCGCGGTAGAGAATATCTGCGACTTGCTTGTCGGAATGGTCGTATTTCTCTCGATAAGCTTTGTGCAGACGCCGCCCAAAGTCTCGATACCGAGTGAAAGCGGTGTTACGTCTAGCAGGAGCACTCCTGTCTCCTCGCCGCCCAAAACGCCGGCCTGACGCGCAGCGCCTATGGCAACGCACTCATCAGGATTTATACCCTTATGCGGCTCTTTGCCCATTTCCTTCTTAACAGCTTCCTGTACTGCCGGGATACGCGATGATCCTCCTACAAGCAGTACCTCGTCTATCTGCGACGGTGTAAGATTTGCGTCCTTCATAGCGTTTCTGATGCAGATGAGCGTTCTGTCTACAAGATCTGCAGTGAGCTCGTCAAATTTAGCCTTTGTAAGTGTTATATCCATATGCTTCGGACCCGTTGCATCCGCTGTGATAAACGGGATGTTTATCTCAGATGTGGTAGTGGTCGAAAGCTCTATCTTCGATTTCTCCGCTGCCTCTTTAAGTCTCTGCATAGCAACCTTGTCGTTTGAAAGATCTATTCCGTCCGAATTCTTAAACGAGGTTATAAGATAATCGATGATCTTCTGGTCGAAGTCGTCACCGCCCAGATGAGTATCACCGTTTGTTGAAAGAACCTCGAATACGCCGTCGCCGATCTCAAGAATAGATACATCGAACGTACCGCCGCCCAAGTCGTATACCATGATCGTCTGATCCTTGTCGCTCATGCCATACGCCAGTGCCGCAGCCGTCGGCTCGTTTATGATACGAAGCACCTCAAGTCCCGCGATCTTGCCTGCGTCCTTTGTGGCCTGACGCTGTGAG
>DVNB01000016.1 GCA_018714695.1 Candidatus Ornithomonoglobus merdipullorum
GAAATGCGTAACAGGCTGCAAGTGCGCCTTATTACCCGCACCCTTGCTTTTCATGTAGGATAATCTTTTAGCCCATGCGGGGAGCGTGTCCCCTTTCCACGCTTCCCGTTATGGGCTATTTGTCGTTCCGCAAAAGCATATCCGCTGTTGATGTGCTTTTGCAGGCTGATAAATGCCGATTGTTCTTTGACAAAGAAAGCCCCTTGCGGCAGAATAGGCAAACAAACACATTCCGTCCGTGCCGAGCTTTACGGAAAATGCGCCACGACGTCGGGACAAACTTCACTTGCTCCGTTTTTACTGATTACGCAAAAACCTCCGCTTGTTTCGTTGTCCCTCCTTTTTCCCAAAAAGCGCAAGTCGCTTTTGGGGAGCCCTAAGACTGAGCGATAACCATTTTTACCGTAATTGCAGATATGGCAGTCTGCAAGCAATGACACACGGGCGTAATAATGATACTCCCGCCTTGAACGCTTCACAGCATTGGGCGGCTGGACGAGAACCGTGCAGGGGTGAAATTCCCGTGGAGCGCAAGCCGGCGCCGTTTGGATTTGCTATATAAATTTTATGAAACAAACAGACACGATAGATTAAAATTACCTGAATTGAAACGGAGGTAATTATGGCAAAGCAAAAAGAAGAAATAAAATTTGTTGTTGTTCAACATTACAGTGGCAATAAAACATTAAAGGATTTACTTGAAAATCTGATAATGAGGGAAATTACTGATACAAGCAAAAAATCGGCTTGTTCAAAATAGAGAAAAAACAACGAAGCGGTTGAAAAATCAGGAATTGCGCGTTATAATAACAGTAACAAACAATTCCTTATAAATGCTGTTTTGCGTTGTTGGAAAGGAGCAGAGATGTTAACTAAACAACGGGCAGCATTGTATTCAAGGTTATCACGGGACGACGGAATTGGCGAGAGCGAAAGCAACAGTATCACCAATCAGAAAGAAATGCTTATCAGGTATGCAAAAGAAAATTCGTTCAGCATTGTAGACCATTATGTAGACGACGGCTGGACAGGTACGAGTTTTGAAAGACCGAATTTTAAGCGCATGGTTGCTGATATTGAAAAAGGGCTGATTGATGTGGTAATTGTAAAAGATTTATCGCGTTTAGGCCGGAACAATGCAATGGTAGCGCTTTATACCGAAATGATTTTCCCGGATAACGACGTTCGCTTTATAGCGATAAATGATAACATTGATTCTATCAACGGCGACAATGATATTATGCCTTTTAAGAGTGTGGTAAATGAGTTTTATGCGAAAGATATTTCAAAGAAAATTCGTTCCGCATATCGTGTAAGGGCACAAAACGGCGATTTTACAGCGGCATTTGCACCGTATGGTTACAAGAAAGCCCCGAATAATAAGCATAAACTAATTCCTGATGAAAACACGGCTGATGTAGTCAGAAAGATTTTCAAGCTGGCGGCAGAGGGCGTAAGTCCTTATAAAATATCAATGATATTGAAAAAAGAAAAAATATTGATACCGCGTGCTTATCAGGCGTTGGAAACAGGAAGATATAACAACTGTTACGATACCGAGCACCCGTATGATTGGTGCAACAGTACGGTAACTATCATTTTGAAAAACCGGGTTTATTTAGGTCATATGGTAAATAACAAAAGCACGACAAAATCCTATAAGAACAGGAAACTTGTAAAAGTGCCAGAAAGTGAATGGATTGAAGTAAAAAACACACATGAGCCGCTTGTAGATGAAATGACTTGGGAACTTGCACAAAAAACAATCGGAAAAAGAAAACGTCCAATGAGGACGGGGGAAATTCAGATTTTTTCGGGACTTGTCAAATGTTCAACCTGCGGCTGTACGCTTTCGCTTGCAAGACAGAATGACAGGAAAGGAAACGGCAGCTTTGCCTGTTCAAAGTCAAGAAAGAAAGGTAAAGCATACTGCTCTTTTCACTACATTACATATGACAATCTTTATAACATTGTTTTAGATGATATAAAGACACAGGCAAAGGCAGCGAAAAACTTTGAGGCTGATTTTATTGATATGATAGTCAATTTGAAGTTGAAAAAGCAAAAGGAGCAATGTTCTAAAAATGTAAAGAACATCGAAAAAGCAAAGGCACGGCTTTCAGAGCTTGAAAATATTATCAAGTGTTTGTATGAGGATAGGGTTAAGGGCAGAATGACTGACGTGCGGTTTGCGTCCCTTGCGGACGGCTATGAGCAGGAAGAAAATCAAATCCGAAATGATATTCAAGAATGGCAGGGCGAGCTTGATATAATCAGCGATACCAAAGAGCAAACAAAACTTTTTGCCGACAGTGTAAAGAAATACACGGATATAAAAGAGTTGACAGCCCCGATTTTGAATGAACTGATTGAAAAGATTGTTGTGCATGACGCTGAAACGATTGACGGCGTACGGACGCAAAAGATTGAAATATTCTACCGCTTTATCGGATTGGTAAATTAAAAGAGGTTTTGTATCCCTACCAACACATCACTCCCGTGATGTTGGTTGATCCAAGTGGATATGCACCTGGGGATTGGTTCAATTCTATTGATGATGCCGCTATGGATTTTGGTATGTATATCAATGATTGGTCTATCGCGGTAAATGCTGAATATGGTACATACATATATTCATTTGTTGTGTATGAAACTGTGCAAGGTGAATACGGAAACACTTCTGTTCCTGTTGTATATTATTCGTATGCAGAGCCATATACTCAATGGGAACCAGCGCACATTAAACACCCAGATATATACAATGTTGAATATGACAGTAATTACACTATAAACGTTGTTGCTTTAGCACATACCCATGCTGGGGTAGGAGCTGGAATGAATAGTGAAGCAATACAACAATATATCAACACTGATCCAGAAACAATAAATAATATTGCCGAAGATAAAAACATATATTCCACGGAAGATAAAGATAATGCCAAAAAAACAGGACTACTATATTATCTAGTTACGCCCACTGGACGCTTAAAAGTATATGATCCTAATGCATGGATATTCAAAGAAAGAAATATTACTTATAATATGCCTCATGATCCTATACTAAATTTAACAGGTTATTTTTATTAAGGAGAACAAAAATGAGATTGAAAAAGCAAACTGTTAAATATGTAATAATATGCATACTGTCTTCTCTAATATTGGGTATGCTTGTACATATCACTGCACTATATGTTTCTCATCCAGTTGCAGTAAAGCTTTGGAGGCCGTGTGTGCCCAATGAGGAGACTGCTATAAGACTTGCACAGATAGCATGCAAGTCATACTGGAATATTGATATAGAAAAAGACGCATTTGTTGCTATTCATGGTAACCATGAATTTAACGATGAATGGCAGATTCGTTTAAAAAACGATTACGATTTTAATGAAGATCTTTATAAGGGTCATATTATTTCCAATGATTCAGGTGTGTTTATTAATACACAAGATGGAACAATAAAGAGATTTATGATTTACGATAATGAAATTACTTCATACTATGAATTGAAAGAGCTATATCAACGAAACAACATGGAGGATATTCCAAATGAAAAATAAAACACAAAACATAGTGATATGCGTTTTGATTTTTGTTACCATCTTATTAGGCATATATGTTTTTTTAATTACAACACGAATTGACAGCTCAGGTTCTAACTGGAAAATTTGCGTGCCAAATTCCGATACCGCTGTAGATATAGCACAGCTTGTATGCAGATCATATACAGGTATGGATGTTGAATGCGAAGCGTTCGTACCCGAATATGATACGGAGAAGGACGTATGGAAGGTACGCTTAAAAAGCGAGCGTGACTTTGACAGTACATACAGCTCTTGGTTTGAAAGAGAACATGCTATATACATCGAAGGCGGTGATGCAACTGTATTGAAAGCGTCAATAAATACAAGGGCTATAGAAGAATATTATGAAACGAAAGCACTGTACGAGCCATGAAGTATATAATTGGGAAGGCAGTGGGGCGGAAATAAGACAAGGGGACAAAGATGTTGTCACATATCACATTTGCAGCATAAGGATGCGGTCGTATGATAACGAACAAGACAATAGAACTGTCCCTCCGTCTTCTTAGACCGTTATGCCGATCTCTGCATTTAGGGGTGTCAAACTACGTGGCAACCCCTGGGGCTGTAGCAAAATGCACAGACCGCATAAAGCGAATGAAATAAAGTAGTTAAGCCGTTTTTGTAGATCACTTTTGAGCATAGCTGAGGCGGAAATTTTCATATAATGAAAATTCCATTATTAAATTCGCTTTATGCTACGAACGAAACGAACCTCTCGACGTACCCGCGTACGCCTTCGGGCAAGGGGCTGCGCCCTTCGTTTCGTCCGTTCTGCACTATTTTTCTAAAGCCCCACGAGGCTGGTGCAAACTCGATGAGTTTTGCAACAGCCTCCTCCCCTTTTCAGCGAAGCCTTGTAACGCATTGCTGCTTCATGTTCATAAAATATTTACTCATTCAAAAGACGTGATATTTCATCTGCAAAAGCTTGAATTTTCTCTCGTAGTATTGTATAATAAAAAAATTCATAAAAACGAATAAAATTTTTTATAAAAGTATACGGGACTGCGAATAGTTTATGACTGCAAAAAACAGTCTGAAAAAGAGGTGCTTTATGGAATAGATAACTGTACGCAATGCTGCGCAAAAATGGAATATATCAGAGCGGTTGGTGCAGAAATACTGTGCGATGGGGCGCATAGAAGGCTCAAAAAAATTCGGGACTTCCTGGGTGATTCCCGCCGGGGCGTTAAAACCAAAAGACCCGCGCAAAACACAAAAATATCCGTCAATACGTCGGGAAAGGCGCCGGAGCGTTTCTTATCCGGGACTTATGCCGCTGATGAATACCGCATTTGAACCGGGCAAATGCTTGGAATTTATTCAGGATATGACCGACGGCCCGCAAAAACAGATTGCGCTTGCGGAATACTATTATTTCAGCGGACAGCCGGAAAAAGCGGTGCATGAAACAGAGCTTTTTCTTACCGGAGCGGACATGGATATCAGGCTTTCCGCCTGCTTGATTTATGCATATGCAAATCTTTCTGTCGGAATGATACAACGGGCAAGATATGCACTGACGGTGGTACAGGAAATGCGTGCCGCTGCTACGGAGAAGCAGCCGGAAATGCGCGCGGCGCTGTCCTTTGTTTTATCAACTGCAGCGGTGCTCCTGCACCTTCCTTTGCCGGAGAAACTGCCGCCGATGCAGGAGTTTCTTCCCATGCTTCCGATGGGAATCAGGATGTTTTCTTTATATGTAACTGCACACTATACCTATCTGCAAAAGGACTACCCAAAAAGCCTCGGTATCGTGGAGGCGACTCTTGGCATGCAGACGGAGGTATACCCAATCCCATGCATTTATCTGCATTTGGTTGCGGTCATGGACTATATGAGTTTAAAGCAAACAGACAAAGCAAAGCAGCATCTGCTTGCTGCGTGGGAGCTTGCCCGGCCGGATGATCTCATAGAAGGATTTGGCGAGCACCACGGGCTTTTGGGCGGAATGCTGGAGGCAGTCATGAAACCCGCATATCCGGAGGACTTTAAGCGGATCATCGCCATCACCTACCGGTTTTCCGCAGGGTGGCGAAAGATACATAATCCTGATACCGGGCATGACGTAGCGGATAACTTGACGACAACGGAGTTTGCCGCATCCATGCTGGCAGCCCGCGGCTGGACCAATCAGGAGATCGCAAGCCACATGAATATCTCTGTGAATACGGTAAAATATCATATTACCAACGCCATGCAAAAGCTTGACATCGGAAGCAGGCAGGACTTAAAAAAATATATGCTGCTGTAAGGAAAAAGGATTCGGTTCGTTTCGCCGGATCCTTTCTTCGTACCTACCCATTTTTGTCCTCCAAACGGGTGGTCTCAAAATGATGATTTCATGCTATAATCAAATAAACAATGAGCGGAACGGAAAGGAAGATATGCGCATGAAAAAGGCAAAAAAATATGATGTCGAAGGCGCGGTGCTGACGATCCCGCTTCGGTATGATGAAAACGCCGGCAGATATATGGAAGTATACCCCGACTTCATTAAGGATCCCGTATATACGCCGGAGGGACACCCAATTATGCTGACGCTCGAGGACGCCTGTGCTTTCGGCGAAAAGAAGAACGCAAACGAACCGCTGGTCGATTGCGGCTCCTGCCGTTTTTACCGGCAAATGCAGAACACTTTGATCGGTGTGTGCGGATGCGAAAAGAAACGAACAAATATAATGGAATAGGAGGACAGAAGAAAATGAAAAGGCGTATTTTAACTTTTATGCTGTGTATTTGTATGGTTTTTCAGCTGATGCCTGCTGTCGGCACAGTATATGCGGCGGGCGGGTATAATCCGAAAGAGAACAGCGATTTTGTTATTCCCACAGCCCTTAAGAGCAACAGGGATTTTATGATGGGTTCGGCATTGAGGGGTACCCAAGCGAATTTCATTAACAAAATGAGCTTAAACGGCAACACAACGTATAAAGATTTTGAGACAGATAAAAGCGTGGATATCAGCGAGGTGTCAAAGGAACTTCAGAGTGCCGGTCAGCTCAGCTATACCATCGGCGCAAGGCTGAAAGCCAGCTATAACGACTTGAACAGCGCAGCAGTCGAAACAGTGCTGAAGTTTAACGGCTATTACTATTATCCGCAATGGCACACGGCAGGGTTTAAAGATCACGGAATATATGAAAACGCCGATTTCAAAAGAACCATGTCATGGAATTATTTTCGGCTTCAGGCAACAACAACAAATGAAGCGTGGTATACAAAAGCCACACAGACAAAGGATCTGGCGATCTATCTTCTGGATGAAAAAGCGCCGACAGTCGAAAGCTGTGAAATCACACAAAACAGCGAGAAGGTATCGTCCGTCCAGCTTGGCTCCACCATCCGGTTTACGCTCAACTTCTCTGAATATATCCGGTTTGCCGACAACTCGGCCTCCCATGAGCCGGGGCTGGAGTTTGAAATCCTGCCTTACGGCGAGATCGTAAGCGACCCCATACGCTTGAAAGCGGATTTTGTGGAGCTGTATGATAACAAAATGGTGTTTGAATACACGTTTTTGGATGAATACAGCGGCTATGAGGGGATAAAGGAGTTCTATATCTCAAGGATCGAAAAAGCGACGCAGCAGGAAGACTTTGACGCAAAATACGATCTTGCCCTGCTGCCCAAAGAGATTGCCGACGCGGCAAAGACGCCTGCAGTTACCGTCAGCAGCCTTATCACAGACCTCGCCGGAAACGCCGTGGAAGAAGTTTTGGCAACGGATGACAGCGGCGCTGTGACCGGCGAGCGGGAAATCGTCTTCAACAGCGTCAAGATCGACTCCAAAGCGCCGTCCGTCCAAAACATCGGCATAGAAAAAAAGCTGCTGTGGAATATTACGGACGAGGATGCCGGCCTGTACGCCAAAGTTGGCGATAAAATGAAGCTGAGCGTTTCATTTGACGAGCCTGTGTATGCAGAAGCGGGCAGCGCGGCTTTGACGCTTAATATAAATGACAGTTCGGGGCTGGCTGTCACTTTAAAAAATGACACGGATATTTCGGGCGGGACTGTGATGACCTTTGAAGAGTTCGAGATAACCGAAGGCATGACGTATTCGGGGGACGCTGATGCAGAGGGAAAGATAACGCCTGTTTCTATTGACGGCTCCGATGTTTTGGATTCCGCCAAAAACCCGTGCGGAGAACATAATCTGAAGGATGAAGGAGTATTTGCCAACCGCGATTTTGCGCTGGATACATTGGGTCCTGCGATCGATCTGATCACACCGATAACAAATTTTGAAGACGACGCTGTTTTCTGCGTGCCGCTGAATATAGCGGATGATATCGGCAGCGGCAATGTGGCCGCCAGCGGCATCGATACGATGCGCGGATATTTCTACCTAACCGGTTTTCCGAGCAGCTACTATTATGTGACCGGCGGTAAAGAAGCATATTATGAAAAACAATACTTTTCATATTACATATCCAATACCGTTATGACCGAAGCTGAGCTGGAAGAAAGATGGATACCCGCAGCCGATCAATTCCGAACAGACCTGCCGGATGCCAGCGCGTATTATTTTGATCTGTACAGCGGCGGCGACACTTACATCTATATAAAAATAGGTGATATTGAGATTACAAATCCCACCATACACGTGATGGCGGAGGATGTTGCCGGGAACCGAAATGTTATATCGGAACAGGTCGATTATACCCTTGATATGACAAAGCCGATCTTTGGCAGCGCAAGCCGTGTAACTATCGCGTCAAATGCAAACACGCCAAACACATATGATCTTTCATGCAGCATAACGCTTGAGGATGAGAACGGGATCAATTTTGACACATTCAAGGCATCGGCGAGTGATGGCTCATTCACCGATGTGGGACTTGGCTCTCATGAGAATGTCGATATCATCTATACTCCGGGGGAAGACGGAAAGACTAACACGGTTACATTTGTGATGAAAGCCGTAGCCCCCGGAGAGATCGTGGACTATAATATTACCTATACGGTCGCGGACAATTTCGGCAATGAAAACCAGGTAACGTTTCCATTTACATATAATCTCACGAGCTTCCATATAGTAGAACGTGCAACAACCGAGAATGAAAACGGATACGCTCCGTATATTGTTTTTCACAGGGTTGTCGAGGAATTCACACAGAATGCGAAAACGATCCTAATGATAAAGGATCCGTATTCGAATGAGAATGGCTATGCTGCAGCAATCGTAGATCAATATTATATCGCCGATGATCAACAAAATATGCTTACCGATGAAAATGTGGATTGGTCTTATTACACAAGAAGCGAAAATGCCGATTCGCAAAAGCAAATCTTGCTTACGCCGGCAGAGGGCAGCGTCGATTTCATTCGGGAACTGACAACGACCGGCGGGTATTTCGGAGACGTTTCGTATGTATTGATCTCCGGAGACGGTTTGACGATTGAGGATTTTACAACCAACGATCCGCTTCCGGTTACCGTACCGATTTCCATAACGGAGGACACCATCCGTATGGGAGGACTTTCTGATGCCGTGCAAGGCGTACTTCTGGCGCCGGGGTTCGATTTCGAGCCTGTAGACTGGGAACTGGACCCGACCGGCGGCGTCTGGCAAATGCCCCAGTACGGCGAAGAGGGCTTGACAACATATAATACGAGCCTTAACGGAAAATCGATCCGAGTAAAGCTCTCTCTTCCGGAAATAAACGGCATTGCATGGTCCGATTATGAAAGAATCATATTAAAGTTGGGGTATGCCACAGACAATATAGCGGATAATGATAACCCTATCTTCGAGACGCCGCTGTCGTTAACGGAAGCAGAACAATACATCGTTCTTCCCGAAAGTCTGAATGAAGCTTTCTTTACGGAGAGAACAAATCTGGAATTCTACATTCAAGCGTTTGCGAAATGGGACAATGTATACAGTTACGGACTCTACACAACAAGCGGCGAGGTATTTTCATGCTATAACAACGCGCAGCGGGACGAGGCGTATTTACAAAAGATCACGAAGAATACCTATATTGAAGTGCCTGATAATAACGGCGGAACAGAATTTGTGTCGATCTCACATGAGCAGGAATTCAGCAGCGCGCAGGAGACGGCTCAGGATCTGGGGGTAGCGAAGGCGATCGATATCGCATTGACGGATATGACAACTATCCGTCTTGATTTTGCCGGTCTTGATTATGAGCAGATGATCCGTATTTGGAATGAGACGAACGGAGAAACAAAAGAAAACGCGGAGTGGTCAACGTATGTGACTAATTTCGAGAGACATCTTGTCGCCGATGCGATAAATACCGTATATTATCAGACGGTAAATCCCTACAGCGGACTAAGCGATATCCATACGCTTATTTTTGACACCAGGCAGGAGGCGCCGAAGCTTTCCGTAGGATTTACACCGAGCGCGGACGATGGCTATGCAACAGAACGCAGGCTTACCATCACCGAATTAAGCGGCGGAGCGGGCGAGGAACTCACCGTCAAGATGATCGATCCTGACGGGAATATCGTCGATTTCCCGGAGGGCGCAGACGCAGTCGTACGCGATGAACAATACAGAACATTTTATACGGTAAACAGCGCCGGCGCTATCGGATACACCACTGTCAAAGCTGAGAAGATAGACGCCGAAAGTCCTGTTATCACGATTGACAGTCAGGATGGATCTTATCTAGGCATATCCGTAATGGATGACGTATTTGAGGAAGACCTGTCGGATATGGAGCTGTATCTCAGGTACGACGATCCGTCATACAGGGCAGTTCTGGCGGAATATGGGCTTTTGACCGACGATGACGGGTTCTTTAAGATCGAAGAGTTTTCGCAGTCAGAGTTCGGTGTGCGCCCGGAAAATACCGCTATGGGCATATTGGAATATACCGGCTCCCTCCGGCCTGCGGACGGACAGATATATGCCGGAATGATGTTTACAGCCCCAGCGGGGAGCGGCGGATACACGGGTACGGTCTCAATGTATATTGTGGACCGTGTCGGACATCAATCAGATATCGTCACTGCTGCGATGAACATCCCGGAGATCAAATTTACGGAGAATGAATTCGTCTATAACAGAGATAATCATCCGTTCGGACCGGAAAAAAATATTATTCTCCCATATTATTCCGTTTTCTTGGAGAATCCGGCTGAAGTGACCGAACCAAAGCTCACGGACAGGGGCATCAGAGGCGAGATCAATACGGATGATGTATTCCAGGAGTTCCATGAAGCGATGCCTATTTATAAGGACGGTAAATACACGCTTACGGTAAAAGACCATTTTGGCGATGAACATGAAATTACATATACCGTACCGCCCGAAGCATTTGACGGTGACAGACTTGACATATACGCCGTTAACGCAAAGGACGGGGATACCGATATTGTTAATTTAAGCATAAGCTCCCTTGACGGCAGCAGCTTTAAGGTGGAGCTGCCCAGTGATGATGATTATGACATGGAGGCGATGGACGGCTATGTGATAGACTTATCGATGAAAGCAGGCGAAGCGACTGTATGGCAGAGCGACGGCAGTGCGGGAGCTTTCGGCGAATTTTATACGGACGTCACGCTCAAAGTAACCAAAAACGGGACGTTCAAGGTGCTTGTACAAAACAACGACGGCCTGCTCACCGAATATTTAGTAAACGTCTATATCAACAAGGAAATCGCGGAGCTCGAAACGCAGTGGAGCTTCCCAAATGGGCTGTTTGAAGATGAAAACGGTCAGGCATACACTTATGATTATGCAGCATTCGTTGTAAATACTGTTGACCCGGAAAGAACTCTGCTCGGGGAAAGCACGTTCAATTTCACCTACAATGATCCTGTAGGAACAACGAAAACATTTACGGTTACGGATGATTACGGCTTCGTTCAGGAATGCACGGCAGAACTTAACGTTGAGATACGGAAATCCGAGCAGGAATACCTGCTGCCGCCGGAAATGGAAGTCTCCATATATGCGCAGAGGAACAACACCTCTGTCGTGCTGGGCAGTATCGGCGAGGAAGAAAGCGAACGATACAGAGATCTGATTGATATGTACGGCGGCGCGACGCAATACAGGCTCACAGCGTCAACGTTCTCTCCGAATAACGTAAAGACCGTGCTGCTGCCTTACGGCGAAGATACATCCGGCATTACATTTGATACAGCGAAGAACGCGGCGATAGACGGAGTTGAAGCAGTCGGGGATGTTTTCCTGATCAATAAGCCGGATGCCAGATTCTCACTCATCATGGTTGATGAAAACGATCTCCTAAGTAAACGGTTTGACTTTGACGGCGGATTTACAATAGACGTTACGCCGCCGGTCATCAGCGATGTGAAGCAAACCGTAAAGGGATATAACGTTGAACTTGCGATAACCGTAACCGATGATGTAAGCAGCTTTGATGAATTGACAGTCCTAAGCCCCAGCGGCGTTACAAGGAGTGAGAACACCTTCCTCTATACCGTCGGGCAGAACGGAAGCGTTGTGTTTACCGTAAGCGACAAGTGCGGCAATTTCACAACACAGGCGGTCTCTGTAACGGCAATTGACGACACAAAGCCGGTGGCAAGACTTGTCGCATACTCACCTTCATCCGCAGACTCACAGATCGTATTGCCGGAAATCGCAAACAGGGACATCGAAGCGTTAATTACGTTTAATAAAAACATCATGGATCTAAGCCTTGAGATCTTAAAAGACGGCGCATACACGGCTGTAACAGATGAAGACGGCGTAAGTATATCAAAAAATACAGAAAGCTCAGCTACCGTTACTTTCACAAAGTGTGCGTCTGTAAGAGTGCAGTATAAAGCGCTCAACGGGCAAAGCGGAACGCCGCTTGAGATCAATATTCCGGACGTCATCATAGACAAGAGCGTACCGAATATCGTCACTACAGTGGTATACAATACGCGCGACGGCGCGAGCAAGCCGATCAGTGCGACAATCCGGGCATACGCCGACAATAAGACCATATTCTACGGCAGCGGCACATATACACAGGAAGAACCGTTTGAAGAAACTGTATATGAAAATAATATTTACGAGTATTCGTTCACGGATAATGCCGGAAACGTTGTGAAGGCAAATGTCGATGTCAACGGGATTGACGAAAAGAGGCTGGAGGTCTATGCGTATGACATGCCGGAGCAGATCGCTCCTTCCGGCGCAGAGTTCAAGCTTTCGGTAAATAAGCCTGCGGCGATCACTTTGGACGATGGGCTTACAACAAGCGACAGCCTTGCCGTAACAGAGCCGGACGGCGCTGTGCTTACGCTGACAGCACAGCGCGCAGGCTTCTATACAATCACCGCAACGGACGATGCCGGAAACACGGTAAACTGCTTTGTATCGATAGCTGTCGGCGATTCCATGTGTACACGATTCTGAGCTTCAAAGATGAGGAAGCGTTTACAACATACAAGCAGACAGACCAAACTTACAGTGAAATCCTTTTGGAAATAAGAGGTGAATTTGAGGCTGTAACAGACGGAAACGGAAACATGGTGCACCTTACAGGAACTTCTCAGTCAGGCTCAAACAATGTATATACCATCAACCAATGTCTGGATTTCCAGGACGGGATCATCGAGATCTATTATGAAAATGATGATATCAATGCGGCAAACAGAAAAATCAATGTTGACTTTGACGGGAAATTGTATACGTCGGGTGAACGGACGCATATCGCGTCTGTTCCGGCGGCGCTGACGAGTATTGAAAACGGGCAGGAATACGGCCTTTTGGAATACAACCTGTATGGGGAAAGAAAAAACGAGACAAACGCAAACTATATTTCCCTGGTATGGGGCCATACCGGGCTGGATCTCGCGCAGCAGATAGCAGGATCGGTATTCCAGCTTGGGTTTGGAATACTCGGCGTCATAAATGACGATAACGGCGCTGCCGTCGGTAAAACCGTTTCATTTACCGCATCCTTTGACATAGGATTCCTTATCCCTAACGGTCAGAAGTATAAGAACAACATGAAGTACGATGATATATTTGACCGCATTTTAACGGCGTTCGACTTTAATGATTACTACCACCCCAAGGATCTGCGTGATCGGGCAAACGTCCTCTTTGGGAAGAACAACGATCTCACGGACGAGGACCGGTATATACAGTCACAGCAAGCCGCGACAATGAATATTCTGGTGCGCGACGTCCTGTTTGCATATGTTCCGGCGCAAAGCGAAGGCGATGAAGATTTGTGCGGTTTCTACGGATTCCGCGCCGGCGCGGACATTGTGCTTCCGTCCTATACAGAGGCGATGCCGCAGATACATGCGCGTCTTGAAGTGAACACAATCAGGAATTACAGCTTCACGGTGGAAGGCGGCTTGAAATTCGCAAATCTGGACTTCGGCGCTTCCCTTGAAGTATTGAGTGTGGAAAATGAAATCCCGGTACCGAATAAATTGTTTATTTACTGCAACATTCCTGCGGGACCGCTGGGATTCTTCCTTGACCCTGCCGGAGCCGTTATCATAACCGGCGGAGGCGGAGGCTTTGATAATCTGTATGAAACCATTATGGTGAGGGATAAGCTGCCGACGCTGCAGCTTATGCTCAGGCTTTATGTAAAGGTGATTCAGGTATTGTCATGCCAGGCGGACGGCATGTTCAGCCTGCAGGGGGTAAGCCTCTCCATGTCCAACCTCCGGCTTGATTCCGTCCCGAACTCGCCACCCGTTGTTCCCTATGCGGGGCTGAAACTTCAGTGGCTGCCGACATGGTATTTCCACGTTGCCATTAATGTGGACTTGTTCCAAATCCTCACAGGCGGCGGTTATATCGTTGTTGACCAAAAGGATGACGACGATGTATTCTTTGAGGCGTTCGCAAAAGTGATGGTACGGATACCTGATTATGTCGGCCTGATAGGCGGAATCAACATAGCCGATGCGTCCGTCGGGATAAGCACCGAAAAAGTATGGGGCGCGCTCAAGGTTATAGGCGTAGGGCTTGGCGTTGTCTATTATTGGGGAGATGAAGACAGCTTTGACTTCGGTGTCGGAGTAGGCGATTCAGAGCCGACATATCCTGAGCTGCTTCCGGCACTGCAGGGACTCGAGCCGGTTCTTTTAGGATATGATGAAAAAGCGGGCAAGAACGTCTATATGAAGATCGGTACGAATATTCGTCCCGGCGCGCAGGCTGAGATTATTCCGGATTTGAATACGGCGCCTGTTTTACTGGGCGAATCTGCTGTTCAGTCGCTTGACACCAGAATGCAGCACAGGGTGACAATCGGAGGAGACTCAGATGAAATCATGACGCTTGTTTATCCTGCCGAAAGCCTTGAACACGCAAAGGAGTTGTATTCACAAATCAGCGGCCTGCCGGCGAATATCAAGCTGTATCCCGAGGATAATGCAAACGCAAACCTCACTTTCAATGAAGGGGTTGCAACGCTTGCCGTTACGTCGGTCAAGGGCACGAGCGCAGCATACAATATCACGACACCTGTTGCAACGGATATTACAATCTTGAGCGTTGCGCCTATTCCGGAAGTAAGTACGGTTACGGCGTCAAGCAGCAATGGAAAGATCAATGTGTCATACAGCGGCACAAGCTTAAACGAGCTGGATAAGATCAGCTTCTATCTGACAAAAGAGCAGACAGTGAGCGAAAACAGCACTGACAGCGATATGCTTTTGGGCGCATATACGGATCCTGCGGAGATTTCCTCGGGTACGGCGTCGTTTGATATACCCAAAGGGCTGCAAAGCGGCGATTATTATGTGAGAGCTGTATATTCACAGGAAAATGTCATAAGCGATTCTATTGCCGCAAACAATAAGATTCCTTATGTAAATCCGGAGCAGCCGCCTGCGGCTGATATAGCCTCCTGCGAAAACGCCGGAGATTACAGTCTTGCCGCAGTACTTAACGGGATTCCTGATGATGTTTCCGGCTATATCGTAAACGTGTACAACGAGGACGGCAGTTTAACGGATTTTGCGGGCGTGGAGATCCCAAGGGCAAGCATAGAGGAAAACAAGCTGGTTGCAGGCGGAAGATTCGATGTGCCCGTCTATGATGAGGAAGGAAATATCATCGAAGGAGAAACTGCCGAGGTGGGCCTGGAGCCCGGCAAAAGGTATAAGCTCGGTGTAAGCGCATACTATGAGGCAACTGAGGATGCCGGTTCGTATCGGGTGCTCGGAGAAGAAGTAATAGGCAGCGCTGTTACGCTTAACACCCCTACCCCGGCGACTATATCTGTGTCATCCGATAAGGACGGAACACTTTTTGCAGATGGAAATGTCACCTTTACCGTCTCATCGGATGAAAAAATTACGGGCGTCTGGAGCATAGCAAACGGATACGAAGAAGGCAGAGAAGGTTATTACGGTGAGTTTACGGACACCAATACGATAACGATCCCGCTTGCGGATCTTCCGGACAATGATTATGTGCTTGAAATATGGGGAAGTGACGAAACCAACGATTCGTTCTCGCATAATCATGAATTCACGGTCGATACGACGGAGCCGCGCCTGATTGTAAGCTCACCCATAAACGGCTCTCTGTTCGGTGAGGACGGCAGACTTACCGTAACCGGCATCACGGATCTTGACACATATATCACAGTCGAGATAGACGGAACTGTTACAGCGGACAATGTGCCGTTCAGTGAATTCAACGCAGAGATGGATGAGAACGGCTGCTTCCGTTTCGATTTACTGATCGACCAGAGCGTTTCGACCCATAACATAAAAATAACGTCAAAAGACGAGGCGGGAAACGCTTCCGTTCATGAGGCAAAGGTAAACCATGCGGGTCTCAGCAAGGTGAATCATGTTGACGTTTATTATAACGGTTTGCTTTATTCAAACAAAAATATCAGCACCTTGGGCGATACGAATGAAGGCCAGCTGAGCCTTGTGGCGCAAACGCCTACAGGAAGATTTACGATTAATGACGATATTGTTCATTGGTCCGTAAATCCTGTAACAGGAAATGCTGCAGTTGACGAAAATGGAAAGATCACATTGAATAAGCAAAGCGAAGGTTATATAGTAGGACAGTTTAACATTACAAGCGTAGCGCCAATGACAGCGAGCGTGACATTCGGAGCGCTTGAAAACACATCCGGCAATGTTGTTGTAGTAGGCTCGACCGTCGGCGGGACCGTGGCGGGCGGAGGCGAATATACGCCGGGGGATACGGTCACATTGACCGCGCAAGCCGAAAGCGGCTATCAATTCTCCCATTGGGAACTTGACGGCGTGACTGTGGAAGATACATCAAGCGCCACAATCGAATTTACCATGCCTGATTCCATCGTGCATGCAACCGCGCACTTTAAGACGAGCAACAGCGGTCGTCCGAGCGGCGGCTCAGGCAGCGGACGTCCGGTAATCATAACAACAGACGTTATAGCAACACTCTACGCAGAGGAAGAAGAACTCGTTGAATATAAGCTGACAAACCCTGTTGAAAATGAAAACAGTGTGATCGCACAGTACAGCACAGACGGCGGAAAAACATATAAAACAGTTGCAAAGTCTGCTGTAATAGACGGTGTATTTAAGTTCATTGCTCCTGTCAGCGCACAGTACAGGATCGTCACTGCCGATGGTACCGAGTTTTATGATGTGACAGGATCAAACTGGGCATATGATTATGTAGATTTCGCGTCAATCAGAGAAATTGTAGTCGGTGTAGGAGATAATCTGTTTGAACCGGACGGAAGCCTAACAAGAGCAATGTTTGTAACGATGCTCGGCAGAATGCATGGCAATTTGGGCGCTTATGATAAGCACAGCTTTACTGATGTTGAGTCGGGTTCATGGTATGAGGAATATGTCTCATGGGCAGCACACAATGGCATTGTCGAGGGATATGACTCGGAGCATTTTGCGCCGGACGACAAGATCACCCGAGAACAGATTTGCACAATGATAGACCGTTATATGAAGTATGAAGGTTATAATGCTGTGGCTGAAACTGCTGATAAATTTACGGATGATGCGCAAATCAGCGATTGGGCATACGACTCTGTAGAAGCTATTAAAAACCTTGAGATCGTAGTCGGATACGAAGATGGAAGTTTCAGACCGCAGGGGGTAGCGACACGTGCGGAGGCTGCAACAATGTTTACAAGATTGATATATACATTGTTGGCGAACAGATGAGGCTATGAAAAAAATTATAATAATCATATCGTTACTATTTGTTTTCTTTACAGAGGCGGCATATGCCGTCTCCGTAAAGATTGGAGTGATCGATACAGGCATAAAAGAAAAGGAAGGCATTTTCGGCAGCGAAAAAATACTTAGTGGTCAAAATTATGTTTTAGGAAATGACAATACCGATGACGAAGTGGGACATGGAACGAGAATAGCCAGCCTTATCATCGGTACCGATGATGGTGAAATCGTTTCACCATGTAAGGAGAGCTTTATTGTGCCGCTTGTATATTACACAAAGCTTGCGTCGGGCGCTGTTTTAAATGGCGGGATTGACGCAATCTGCAATGCGATATACGATGCTGTGGATGTGTACGGCTGTCGGATTATCAATATAAGCAGCGGAATAACGGCAGATGATGAGCGCTTAGAAAAAGCTGTGCGCTATGCTGAGGAAAAAGGCGTATTGGTCGTGTCGGCATGCGGCAACAGCGGTGATGAAGTATATTATCCTGCCGCGTATGACAAGGTTATTGGAGTGGGAAGCCATAATAATGCATTTGAGCCGGCAGACTTTTCGTGCAAAGGGAGCGGACTTGATGTGCTTATGTACGGTGAAGACCTAAAAGTGGTCTCTATAAAAAACACTGCTGATTACGAACTGATAAGCGGAACTTCGTATTCAACAGCTTTGATCACTGCTCACGCGGCGTCAGCGCTTGAACAATATCCGTATCTTACGCCGTCTCAAATAAGATATCTTATGAGAACCAGCTGTGATGATATATGTGACGGCGGATATGATGAAAAAAGTGGTTATGGCGTTTTTAACCCGGATCGGTTTTATGAAAATCTCCGACTTTTCGATCATGGTGAAATTGTTTGCTTTTATGACGTCGAAAAAGACGACTGGTATTATGACAGCGTGAGCAAAGCCTATCATCAAGGATGGATGAACGGTACAGGTGATGGTATATTCGACCCGGACGGCAATATGACACGCGTAATGTTCGTTACCATACTTTACAGAGCTGAAGGGCAGCCGCAAACGAACAATATACTGAATTTTGATGATGTTGCTGAAAATGCGTATTATGCCGAGGCAGTCAGCTGGGCATCGGAAAACGGAATCATTGCAGGTGTTTCCGATACGGAGTTTGTTCCGGATAAGAATATCACCCGTGAGGAAATGGCGGCAGTCATGAGCCGCTATGCGGACTATAAGGGCATAAACACAAACAGCCAAGGTGACCTGACCATATTTACCGATGCAAGCACTGTTTCCGGCTGGGCGAGAGAATATATGAACTGGGCAGTTGGAACCGGATTGATTTCCGGCAAAGGCGATAATATGCTCGATCCTTTGGGAAGCGCTACCCGTGCAGAAACCGCGGCTATCCTGCAGCGTTTTTTAGAAAAATAAAATAATATGTTTTCCGAAAGGAAAGCAGGCATATACGACAGCCGTCCGGCGAAAGATCTATTCTTTTCGCCGGACGGCTTTTTTCATTTTAGATGTTGATAATTTTTACAGGCTGATAAACGCCGATCGTTCTTTGACAGCGCCATACGAAAATGTACACTCGTAATACGATCGTTATAAAAGCATTACCGTCCGCGATCCGTCAGTGACGCTGCGTCAAAGCAGGACCTCGATATACCGCTCCAATATATCCGCGCTCATTGCGCCGGGATATATCGCGCGCACAATGCCCTCAGCATCTATGAATACACTCATCGGTATCGAGCGCACTCCGTAATATGAAGCCGCAATCCCGTACGAGTCGTAATATATTGGGAAGGTGTAGCCGTTATCGGCTGCGTACTGCGCCACATCCGCCGGATCCTCCCCTCCCGGCTCGGCAAGATTGACCATCATAAACTCTATCCTGTCCTTATACGTCTCGTACGCCGCATTGAATTCGGGGAGCTCGGACTTGCACGGTCCGCACCATGTCGCCCAGAAATTCACCAGCACCGGCTTTCCCTCAAATCCCGAAAGAGACACCTCGGCTCCCGTGCTGTCAAGCACGGTGAAATCGGGAGCTTCTATCTCAGGCTCCTCTGTTTCTTCCGCGGACGCTGTCGTTTCCGCAGATTCGGTCTGCGCGGTCCTGACCGGCTCTGGCTCCGCGCCGTATCTTTCAGAAAGCGCCGAATATCCCACAGCCGCTCCCGCGATAACTGCTGCAAGCGCAGCGGCGCCTATTATCAGCTTTATCTTACCTGTCATATACTATCCCCTTTCATATACTGTCTCACGCGAACAGAGCCATCATTCTTCCGAACAGCCCGAGCGCCATCATGATACCGACAGCTATAAGAAAAATACCGCATACGATATTTATCACATTATAGTGACGCTTTATGAATCCGAATGCAGCTCCGAGCTTCTCTATAAGCAGCGCCGATAAAACGAACGGTATGCCCAGACCTACCGAATATGCAAAAAGCAGCAGTGCGCCTCTGAGCGCTCCTCCCGACGCCGAAGCCATCATCAGCGCGGAGCCGAGAAAGGCTCCCACACACGGGGTAAGGCTCACCGAATATATCACTCCGAACACAAATGCCGAAATGACTCCGTCGATCTTTCCGCCCGCGTTGGCGCCCTTGAAAAACGGAAGCTTTATGATGCCCAGATAGCTCAGACCAAATACGACAACTATTGCTCCGCAGACTATGTTCACGATAGTTTCGTGATCCGAAAGCAGATGTCCAAGCGTTCCGGCAAACACGCCAAGCAGGACAAATATGACTGTAAATCCCGCTGTGAAGCTCAGTGCTTTGACAGCCACGCCCCGCTTCTCGCTTCCTCCGCCTCCGAAATATGAGATATACACCGGCAGCATCGGAAGCATACATGGCGATATGAATGATATTATTCCCTCCAAAAATGTAAGCAGATACCTCAGAACGATCCCCTCCCCGCAAAAATTACAGCACCGATATCCTTACTATATACAGCGCGATCATAAGGAACACGAACATGCCTCCCAGCATCGCGTACAATGTCTTTGCAGCCGAGGATGAATACCACGCCGAGCGCAGTATCTCATAGATAAGCACCACCGTCCCGACGAGTCCCACGATCATAAGCACCGCGAATGTTGTCTGTGAGAAAAATCCGAGTATGACTCCCACCGCGCCTATTATCGATACAGGTATCGCCGCAAGCGAAAACCTTTTCGAGAACTCCCAGTACGGAGTCAGCTGCTTGAATATCCATTTGTTTATAAAATAGAATATTCCCGAGCAGAGCAGGAACACGACTATCCCGCCCACGGCTCCGGAAAATGCCGACGCGATCCAGCCGAGCACGGTGTTATAGCCCTGAACGCCGCTGAATCCCATGAGATTGCCCAGAAGCCTTACCGGTCCGCGGCTCGCTCCGCTTATCACGGAGAACGCGCTGAGACCTCCGATCATTCCCTCGATCATCACAAAAATCATTATCGTCGAAACCGACATCTCGCCCGGATTCATTACAGTCTCTATCGGCGAGCGCAGGAACGAGCGGAACAGTCTCCAGACGTCGCCGAGCGCTGTCTTTGCCTTCGACTTATACGCGCCTCCGGCATAGCCTCCGTACATATGCGCCGAGCGTCTTGCGTTTTTCCGCGCCTCGCGCGACCGCTCCTTCTCCGCCTTTTCTCTCTGTCTTGCGTGCTCCTTCTCTGCCTTCTTTCTGGTCTTCTCCTCCGCTTTTGCCGTCTTCTCATTTTTCGGTTCCTCAGCCTTGCGTGCAGCCTCACGCTCGCGCCGCTTTGCAACGCTCATAGCACAGGTGCACACCTCGCCTTTTTCGAGCTGTCTGCCGCAGTAAATACATTCTCTCATATATATCAACCCTTTCGTAAAGAATTAACCTTATCAATAAAACAGTCTCGGCTCAAACAAGCTTCTCTGGTAAAGCCCGACATCGTCTACCCTCTCATAAAGACGGACCGTAAACCCATCAAGCTCTCTCGCAAAGCCGGCCACCTCCGCAAACGACTCCGCGATATCAGTGCCGTTTTCAAAGCTCGCCACCGCCTCGTCGACTATCGTCTGCTCACCAGCCGCCAGATGCGTCTGGGCGGGTGACGCCACAAGGATATAGTCGGCGGTATACAGCTCCTCAAGCCTTCCGCTGTCTCTCGAGTCGACCTCCGGAAGCCCCACTATATAATCCGGATCACGCGTTATCCCGGCTCTTATCGACGGCTCAACATTTCTTAATATGCTGTCGTTTAAAAGGAACGATGACGACAGCACTCCGCAGTGCTTTCCCTCGGGCACCGCCCTGTCAAGATCGCGTTTCAGCGCCAGCACCGCCTCAGTGTCTTCGCGATGCTTCGGCAGCATCGAAAAATCAGGTATCAGCGCCATATGATCTATGTCCTGGATATTTCCCGGCTGCTCTCTGGGTATATAAGTGTTTACAGAATTCACACACGCGAGCAGGCATACCGCGATAAGCATCCACTGCTTTGATATGACATTTGTCAAAAACAGCACAAGCACGGTGAGCGACGGGATATACATGGTAAGATGCTGCTGTCCGTGCGTCTGCGTCGCCATAAACATCAGCGCGCACACAAGCATCTGTATCCATGCAAATATCGGTCTGTACTCCTGCCGCCGCGCCGCCGAAGCAAAAGGCACTATAAACAGCAAAAGCGGAAGAATCATACCGAAATACCGTGTAATAAGTCTCATATCCGTACCTACGGAATAGCTGTAGCCCTCATAGAGCGCCACATAATTTTTCAGCAGTATCCCCGTCAGAAACGGCATGAACACCGTACACAGCAGGATCGCCGCCGAAGCGCCCGCCGCGATAAGATTCCTCCATTTCCGCTTGAACAATATACAATCCATAGCCATCGCGGTCAGGAACGACACAGAGAAAAATGCAAAATACTTTCTGAACACCATCAGAAGCACAAGAAGTATACCGATCACGATATACCTCCATATCTCGTTCGCTGTCCCGTCACGCGTATAGTACAAATTATAGCAGGCAGCGATGATAAGCAGCCCGCCCACATCCACAAAGCCCGAAAAAGCCAGAAATGCCGTTGCCGGGATCATGAATACCGACGCGGCAAACGCAAACCTCGGAGCCTTGGAAAGCTTTTTCGCAAGACTATATACAAGAACGAAAAACGGCAGCACGTACATAATTAAAAGCCCGGCAACGTATGACACGCGCGACTGCCCGAACAGCGTCATCCACGCAGCCGACGGCAGCGCCGCCAGATAATTATAATCATCCGTTCCTATCGAGTCATATACTTTCCTCAGAAAATCACCCTTTAAGTCGCCGTCCGCGACGGCTCTGCCCATATCCCAGTAAGTCGAATCATCCCAGAAATATATCGTATTGCTTTTGGATACATATATCATACCGGCAGTGAAAACCACGGCAAACACAACCACAACTGTGAGAAACGCCCCTAGGCGCTTTCTGTCCGACTCCGACGCCGCTGTATGCCGTTTTCTGCTTTCTCTTTCTGCCAATCTTTCAAGAAGATCCAATAATTGCCCCTCCTAACCTATTGTGCCGGAATTACCGGTCCGGCACCGAAATCACATGTCGAACAGCGACATTATCTCCTCATCCGTGAGGCTCGCAAACGCGTCTTTATTGACGCGGATGACGTCGTCTGCCAGAAGCCGCTTGCTGTCCTGAAGCTTGAGTATCTTTTCCTCTATGCTCCCGCGCGCCGCAAGCTTTATGACGTTTACCGCGCGAGTCTGACCTATCCTGTACGCCCGGTCGGTCGCCTGATCTGTCACCGCCGGATTCCACCACGGGTCATAATGGATGACCGTATCGGCGCCGGTAAGATTGAGTCCCGTCCCGCCCGCCTTGAGCGATACCAGAAACACGTCCCGTTCACCGCCGTTATATCTCTCAGCCATCTCCGTGCGCTCCTCAGGCGGAGTGGATCCGTTTATATAAAAATACTCTATCCCCGCCTTCTTGAGCGTTTCGCCTATTATATCAAGCATTGCCTTGAACTGCGAGAATATCAATATCCGATGTCCCGCGTCGCGCGAATTTACCACAAGCTCCATGAGCAGATCAAGCTTTCCGCTCCCAAATGCATAGCTACTGTTAAAAAGCACCGGATGACAGCATATCTGCCTGAGCCGCAGGAGCAAAGTAAGGATCATAAACCTGCTCCCGTGCGATTCGAGAATGCTCCTCGCCTCTCCCTTGACCGCCGAAAGATACTCGGCATAGACCGCCTTCTGCTCCTTTGTAAGATCGGCATACATAGTGGTCTCGATCTTCTCCGGGAGCTCGCTCAGTACATCTTTTTTCATACGCCGCAGCACGAACGGCTTTATCATCGAGCGCAGCATATCCATCACGCCGCTGTCTCCGCCGCGCACCGCAGGTATCTCAAACCTGTTCCGGAACTCCTTCGAACTCTTGAGATACCCCGGCATCACAAAATCAAATATCGACCACAGCTCCATAAGCGAATTCTCTATCGGCGTACCTGTGAGTGCGAATTTGCGCCGCGCGTTTATGCGCTTCACGCTGACGGCATTCATCGTTTTCGGATTTTTTATATACTGAGCCTCGTCAATGAAGCAGTATGAGAACTCAAGGTTTCTATACAATGCCGTGTCGCGTCTCAAAAGCGGATACGAGGTTATTATAAACTCATACTCGTTCGCCGTTTTTATAAGCCCGCTCCTCACCTCTGCCGGTCCGTTTATTATGAGCGATCTCACTCCCGGCGTGAATTTTTCTATCTCGTTCTGCCAATTGTATGTGAGCGTGCTCGGCGCTACGATTAGCACCGGCTCCTTCGGCTTTATCCCATGTACATACGCAATGACCTGCAGAGTTTTTCCGAGACCCATGTCGTCCGCCAATATACCGCCCATGCCCATAGCGGTGAGCTGTGTGAGCCACTTGACTCCCTCCCTCTGATACGGTCTCAGCACACCTTCGAGCTCATCGGGTATTTGGGGCTCTACACTCCTTATTTTTCCCATGTATTCAACAACAGAGCTGTCCTTCTCTATAAACTTTGCCCCGCTGAGATACAGGAGATTGTATTTCGGCAGCTTTTTCGATCCCGCCTCTATATCCTCATTGGAAAGATCCAGTCTTTCCAGAAGCCTTAAAAGCTCGGTATTCCTGTTCCCCGCCAGCCTCAGAAAGCCTCCGTCGGCAAGCCTGTAAAAATCATAGTTCAGCCGTATCGCCGAAAGGATCCCCTTGAGCTCCTCAGGGCTCAGCTCCGTTTCGAAATCCATCTCGAGAAAGTCTATATCTGATTTATATGCGAGCCGCGCCGTTATCGCCGCGTCGTCACGTATCTTGAACCTTTCAAATCTTTCGGTTATTATCACCTCTGCCGCTTTCTTTATCTCCGGCAAAGTATTTTCCAGAAAATCGAATATCTTTTCGTCACCGCTCAGATAAAACACCGATCCGGAGCGCTCAAAATCCGCAAAAAGCTCAAGCAGCGCGTTCTCGCTGCCGGCGTCTCTCACGATGATCTTTTCGCTCTCACGGACAGGCTCGGACGGGATACGAAACTTCATCCCGCCATACTTGGCAACAACAACTGCAGTTACACTGCTTCTGTCGGCGTCGAGGCATACCTCAAACTCCGGCTTTTCATTCACTACCAGCTCATCCACTCCGGAGGCAACAACGCCGTGCCTGTTCCTGAGCACCGGAAGCACCCGTGCCGCAAACATCATCGCGTTATCGCCCTTAAACGAGATCTGCGTCCGTCCTTCACCCGAAAGCGCTCTGTATATCGGCATATAGATCCCGCGCCACTCGCGTGACGTCTTATAGATCGTATCGTTATGCAGGAACCATTCGCCGTCCGGCGTTACAGCAAATCCTCTTTCCGATACCGACAGCACTATCTCGCGCCCGTATGCCTCTATATCTATCAATATATCGGGGTCCTCCTCGATGACTCTCGTATCGTTTATCATTATTCCGTCACAGACCAGCCTAAAATCAAGCTTAGCCAGAAGCGGGAGGATCCGCCGCGCCGTTGCCGCCCCGAATTCCGTGCGGTGCGATGCCTTTACATATATCGAGGTATCCGCCGCCCTCGTCTCGTACACCTCCGCAAGCATCGCAATAACCTTATCCTCAGCTTCCGGGAAATGCATCCTGTTTCTGTTGTAAATGGTGTTCCTGTCAAGCTTGAAATCAGTCCCGTTCAGATAGCTGTCCAGAAAATTCTCAAGGCCGCTCACGCCTCCGCCGTGATCAGGCAGATCCACCGACACGGAAAATGTGCGCGAGCCGTCCGGTCCCGATCTTATGCAGAGCGTAAACGCCGCGCGCAGCGTTTCCGGCTCCGGCTCGGGAGCGAACTCGGCGCAGAGCGCCGCGGCTATCTTATCGTTCTCATCCGTATAGCTTCCGCCATTCTCAAGCTCAAGCTGACGCTGCTTTAAAGTCGCGACTATATGCTTGCACGGCGAGAGCATCGTTTCGTAATAAGGGCAGGTGCAGAATACTTCTTTTATTTTCCCCTCATCAAAAGCGATATGCACGGTATACAGCTCTTCCCCGTCCACAACGGCAGTGAGCTCCGATTCCGACCGCTTGCGCATATGCACTCTGCCTTCACGGAAATACTCGATCCCACGCTTATATATCATAGACGAGCACATCTTTTTGATCATCCCGTCAGATATTTTCATTCCGCATCCACCTCTCTTTCAATGTCGACCGTCCGCTCCGGGACAGACCCGCCTTATCATATAATTATACCACTTCAAAGAAATAATTACAATGCTTATTTTTAAAATTGTTATGAATATTTAGTAAACTCCAAGTATCGGTATTTGAACCTCATAGGTCCATTGCAAAATACCGGATACAACAACAAGCTGTACCGTAAATCCCGGCTCTGTGCCGTATTTCGTCCCGGCGGTCTGTATAAGCTCGCCAAGCGTCCTTTCTCTGTTTTCTTCGGTACAATTGGCGCACAGATATTTTCCCTTCGGCAGCACCTTCAATCCTTCCGTATCCGTATAGCCAGTGCAGACGGCAAACAGCCTTGCCGTTCCGTTTTCGGTGTATATGCCCGCCATATCCTCAAAGGAAAACCGTTCTTTTAAGGAAGGCTCAAGTATATCGTAAAAATGGCTGAGGTAATTCCAGAGATTGTCAAGCGTTGGGGTTCCCAAGGTATCCGACAGCAAAATAACACGCTCCGGCAGCTCTTTGAGAAGGACGCCGTCAAAATTTTGCTGTTCCCGCAGTTTTTTCTCATAGTCCGCCTTTGCCGACTCTATCTTTGATTTACTGTACCTCAGCGCCGCTATCTTTTCATCAGCCTTTCTCTCTGCCTTCGCCAGGAAATCCACGATCTTTTCAAGATCGTCATATTCCAGAACCTTTTTTATCTCCTGCAAAGACAGATCCATAAGCTGTAAGGCGCGCACCGTATTCAGACGGACGATGTCCTGCTCCGTATAATAGCGGTAATTCGTCCACTCATCTTTTTTGCTTGGCTTCACCAGTCCGATGCGGTCGTAATGCCGCAGCGTTTCACTCGTCGTCCTGACAGCCTTCGCAGCCTCCCCGATTGATAAATATTTCTTCATCTTTTTTATTTTCTCCTATTGACATTTGTGTTACACAAAGGTTTATAATATATTATAGCATAAGGAATCGCGAAAATCAACATATGAATGATATTTAGGAGGAATCAACATGAAAAAAATAATTTCGCTTAGTTTATGTTTTGTCTTGGGCAGCTTCATTCTGTCAGGCTGCTCAAACAATGAAGAAATGTTTGAGAAAAAAAGCTATACACCGGATACACAGGTCACCGCTGTCGAGCTTGATGTGCAGGACAGAGAGATTGAAGTGTCGTTATCAGCGGACGAGCAAGTCCATATACAATATTCCGAAAACAGCAAAGAGTATTACGATATTTCCGTTTCTGACGATAATGTGCTGTCCATGGTAAGCGCAAGCGATAAAGAGTGGACGGATCATATCGGGGTCAAGACCGCTGAAGAAAACCGGAAAATATCGCTGCAGATACCAAATGAACTTTTGGAAGACATTACGCTGTCCACAACGAACGAGGATATCACACTTTCCGCACTCACTGTAACCGGAAGCGCAAGCATCTCTTCAAACGGCGGCAGCATCAGCTTTGAAAAATTAAATGTAGGCAGCGCCCTAACGCTGAACGCTAAAAACGGCGATATCTCCGGTACGATCGCAGGCGGCTATGATGATTTTGCTATTCGATCTGAGATCAAAAAAGGCGAGAACAATCTGCCCGAGCGAAAAGACGGCGGAGAAAAAACGCTTGATGTGTCGGGGAACAACGGAAACATCAATATTGAATTTGCAAATGAATGACCGCAAAAAACACCAATGCGCCCGTCCGCGTTCTGCGGACGGGCGCATGACTGTTTTGGTTACTTTGATATATCCGACTCCTCAGATGCGGACTTCTTATATACGCCCTCCCGTCTGCCGTCTATATATTTTTTGACCTTCGCCGGATTTCCCGCGGCAACGGCGTTATCGGGTATATCACGCGTCACCACCGAGCCCGCGCCGATTATCGCATTATCGCCTATGGTCACTCCGGGGAGTATCGTTGAGCAGGAGCCGATCCACACGTTTTTGCCGATCCTTACCGGGGCCGGAAACATATCGCCTCGCCGCTCCGGCTCAAAGGCATGATTGAGCGTCGCTATCACCACATTATGTCCTATAAGCGCGCCGGAACCGATGTATATCCCGCCCTGATCCTGAAAGCGGCAGCCTGCGTTTATGAATACATTTTCGCCCAGATGGATATTTTTGCCGCAGTCCGTAGTAAACGGCGGGAATATCCCGAATCCGCCGTCTACCTTTCCGCCGGTTATACGCGAAAAGAGCTCACGCTTTTCCTCGTCGGTATGATACTCTCCGTTCAGCTCGGCTGTAAGCTTTTGAGCCTCACTGCTCAGGAAGTGCATATATTTATGCATTTCAGACCCGGCATATACTCGTTGACCGCTTTCCATATATTTCAGAAATTCGTTAAGTTCCATTTGAACATCACCTTCCCCTCTGCATATATTATACCTCCGCGCCGTTCAAAAGTCAAATACCTATATATCATACCGAACTATAGCAAAAAAGCATAGTAAAAAAAGAAACCCGGGCATATGTTTCTAAGCCTGAGTTTCTTTAATAACCGCTCACACGAGCTGCGGGAGATAATCCTTCCATTTATCCTCGGGTATGCCGGATGCGGAAAGCGCTTTTTCTGCCGTTAGTCCCAGCGATTTCATCATGCTCTTCAGCGTCGAAAGCACGCCTTCCTCCCTGCCTTCTCTTCTGCCTTCTCTTCTGCCTTCTTCCCTTTCCTCGTTTCCGTAAGCCTCAACCGCATACTCCTGATCAAACAAAGTATCCAACATCTCCGTCACCTCCGCTCTTCTTGATTCCAAAAACTCCTTAAGAACATCGTTTTCTATGCAGATACGAATTATAGCCTCTATTGCTTCCCTCGTTCTGCCTTTTTCCTTCACCTGTTCGTCACTTATGCGCGCGAATTTTATATACTGATCCAGTATATTGTTCTCATCGCTCATATGCAGAACATTTACCTTTACCTCCACCGAGCCTTCGATACCGTAAAAATTAGTTTTACTTAAAAGCACTGTATCCTCCGGGTGTGCGTCCTTGCCCGTATATACCACATAGAACTGCGGCACCGGCAGCTGAACCGCCTTGCGGCTGTACAGATTATATTTGTTTTTAACTATATATTTGTGCATCCATTCCACAAAATATTCGAGCAACCTGTAGCATATGTTATCCGACCATACGCTCTGCGCCTCACAG
>DVNB01000113.1 GCA_018714695.1 Candidatus Ornithomonoglobus merdipullorum
CTTATACGGAAACAAAAGGAAAGCTTGTGGAGAGACTAAGCGGTTTGCAGATCGGCACAGACAAGCTCTCATTTTCAACGTGCGCCGCAAATTGGCTCGGGGATATTGAAAAGAGAGTAAAAACGTCCACATTTGCGAATTACAGATTCATTCTTGAACGACATATACTGCCCTTTTTTAAACGTTATACAATGCAAAAGCTTGAAGGTTCGGATTTGGAGCAGTTCATAAGCGAAAAGCTTGCTGACGGTAAATTAAAGCGCAGGAGCGGGCTTTCAAAGAAATATCTGAAGGATATTGTATCGGTAGTAAAGCAGATCGCTGCTTATGCGGAAAAACGCCATGGTATACAAAATAAGATACGTTACATATGCACTCCCAAAGTAAACAGATCAGAAACAGAGACCATAAGTGCCGAAGATAAAGCCATTCTTTCTTCATATTTAATGGACAGTAATGATCCTATGGACACGGGTATACTGATGAGCTTGTATACAGGAATGCGCATCGGCGAAGTCTGTGGCTTGAAATGGAGTGATATTGATTTTAACGATGGTGTAATAATAGTCCGCCGAACTGTGCAAAGAATTTGTGACGGTCATGGCAGTACTGTTTTGCTTGTAGGCAGCCCGAAAACGACCGGTTCCTGCCGCATTATCCCGATACCAAAGATCATCTTAAATAAATTATCAAAGATATCGAAGGTTTCCGATAACAATATCATTACTGCATCCAAAAGATATTCCGAGCCTCAATTTCTAAGAAAACGTTTCAAGGAGATATTGGCAATGTGCGGAATTAAGAATGTTAAATATCATAGTCTGCGGCACACTTTCGCCTCTGACTGCGTGCGCCTTGGATTTGACATAAAAGCTTTGAGTGAGATCCTCGGGCATGCAAGCACAGCGATGACTCTTGACAGATATGCTCATACTTCTCTTGAAACAAAACGTATGTATATGGATCGAATATCCGCTTGAAATAAATCCCGTATAATTACAGCGGCGCTGCCGCTTTCTTTGAGTGCCCAAATACCGCAAACAACAAACAAAAGCCGTCAATAATACCGTCATTTCTTGAAATGGCGGCATATTGGCGGCTTTTATTTCTTTTAAAATTAAGTATCCTACTTAATTTCAATCAAGGGGGACATTTTTAATACGGTATGGTGTTACCGTGAGAGTACGGACGGATAGTCCTGCGTTATTATTGCTTTTCAAGGGCATTGGCAGAGGAAGGAGGCGGATTTTTATGTCTATAGAACTGTTTGATCATAATATGGCGGCGTATAAGTCCGTCGTTTCAATGATGGATCGTACCGGGAAGGCGGCGGTGATACATCCGACTGGGACCGGAAAATCCTTTATCGGCTTTAAGTATGCTGAAGAGCATCCGAACAGCCGTATCCTTTGGCTCACACCGAGCGATTATATAGTAAAAACACAGCTCGAAAATTTGAAAAATGAAGGCGGCGCAGAGCTTGAAAACGTCACATTCGTTACATATGCAAAGCTAATGCTTATGGATGATGAAGAGCTTTCGGAGCTTGCGCCCGATACAATAATATGCGATGAATACCACCGTGCAGGTGCGGAAAAATGGCAGGAGGGCTTTGAACGCCTTATCGCCATGTATCCGAATGCGAAGCTGCTCGGGCTTTCGGCCACAAATATACGCTATCTTGACAATCAGCGTGACATGGCTGAGGAGCTTTTTGACGGCAACATCGCATCGGAAATGACTCTTGGAGAAGCGATAGCGCTCGGTATACTTCCGGCGCCTAAATACGTTATCTCCGTTTTCGCGTACCAAAAAGAGCTTAGGAAATATGAGGACAGAGTTGATAAGATAACCAACACAGGCATTCGTGAAAAGTCACAGCGTGAGCTTGACGAGCTGCGCCGGGCACTTGAAATGGCTGACGGACTGGATATGGTGTTCAAGAAGAACATGACCGAGCTGCGCGGGAAATATATCGCGTTTTGTGCAAACCGGGAGCATATGAAAGAGATGATCGGTCATTACGATGAATGGTTCGGTTCGATCGACAAGGATATGCATATATATGAAGTTTATTCGGATGATCCGGCTGCAAGCTCGGATTTTGCTGAGTTCAAAAAGGACAATTCGGAGAATCTGAGAATTTTGTTCTGTATAGATATGCTCAACGAAGGTGTGCATGTGGATGACATAGACGGAGTTATCCTGTTCAGACCAACAGTATCGCCGATAATATACAAGCAGCAGATTGGCAGAGCGCTGGCGGCGGGGAAGAAAAAGACTCCGGTCATATTTGACATAGTAAATAACTTTGAAAATCTGTACAGTATCGGAACGATACAGGATGAGATAGACCTTGCGGTAAGCTACTACCGCGATCTCGGCGAGGGTGACAGGATAGTCACCGATAGCTTTGAGATAATCGATGAAACGAGAGACAGCAAGAGGCTGTTTGATATTCTCGAAAGCAATCTCAGCTCCACATGGGAAACGTATTTTCGCGCGGCGAAAGCGTATTATGAGCAACATGGAGATCTCAATGTGCCTAAAAAGTATGTTACAGATGATGGACTTACACTGGGAATGTGGATCCAAACGCAGCGGCGTGTAAAGCGCGGCACAGTCGGTGGGATACTGACCGATGCACAGGTGCGGCGGCTTGAGAATATCGGCATGATCTGGGACGATCTGCGAGGCGTGAGATGGGAGCGCGGCTTCGAGCATGCGAAAGCGTACTATGAAGAGCACGGCGATCTTGATGTAAAGGCGCAGTACGTGTGCGAGGATGGATACAATCTCGGGAATTGGATAGTCAATAACCGTACATGGCACAGCAATAACAGCTGTTCAAATGTGCTCACAAATGAGCGTATAAAGCGGCTCGAGAATATCGGCATGGTATGGAAGAAAAGCAACAGCGTGTGGGAGAGATATTACAATGCCGCGGTGGAGTATTATGCCGAACATGGGAATATAGATATACCTACAGATTATATCGATGAAGCCGGTTTGAAACTTGGTAATTGGCTGAATAGACAGCGACAGATAAAAAAAGGTAATCTAAAGAAGTCTGCACCGCTGACTGAAGAGCAGACAGAGCGTCTTGAAATGCTTGGAATGATCTGGGGCAGTAAATATGATCAGCAGTGGAATGAAAAATATGAAGCTGCAGAAGAATACTATCACCGTCATGGCAACCTTGATGTGCCTGTAGGATATAAAACGAAAGACGGAATATTGCTTGGACGCTGGATCAGTAAGCAAAGAACAAATAAAAAGCTCACATCCGAACAGTATGAAAAGCTCAGCAGGATCGGCATGGTTTGGAACAAGGAGGATCCTTGGGAAGAACGGTATAGGCTTGCAAAGCAGTATTATGCAGCGCACGGTGATCTGAACATATCACCGCAGTATGTTGTAAACAATATTTGGCTCGGTAAATGGGTCTATGAGCAGCGCAAGAATAAATCGAAGCTCAGCCCGGAGCAGATACAGAGGTTAGAAAGCATTGGTATGGACTGGCGCTCAAAGAATGAGCGCGCGTGGGATAAAAATTACACGGTCGCAAAACATTATTATGCGGCTCACGGCAATGTCAATATCCCGCAGTCATATAAGACAGACGATGGCGCAACGCTTGGGCTTTGGATATACAGGCAGAAGCAGAATCTGGGTAAGCATGTGCTCAATACTGAGCAAGTACAGAAATTGGAGCAGGTCGGTATAACTGTCGATGTGTGAAAATGAAAGGTCGTATTACACTATGAGTAATTTATTGATACTTGGCGCGGGACAATACGGAGCTGTGGTCAATGAGACTGCGCAGGCAATGGGCTGCTTTGACAAGATAAGTTTTTTGGATGACAGTTTTGGAGACGACAATGTGTCCTGCTGTGAGCAAGTGATCGGTAAGATTGACGAGCTTGAACAGCTCCGCAGTGAATATGAATATGCCATACCGGCTATCGGCGATGCCGACATACGGCTTTCTCTGTTGGAAAGAGCAGAAAGTGCGGGGTATAGGATACCGGTCATAATATCGCCAAGGGCATATGTATCACCATCCGCACAAATCAGCAAAGGCTCTGTTATAGAACCGCTTGCCGGAGTGCATGCAAATGCGATAGTCGGCAAAGCAGCATACATTTCGATGGGCGCAGTTGTGAATCATAATGCGGTCGTTGGAGATGGATGCCATGTGGATAATAATGCAATGGTCATGTCCGGTGCGGAAGTTCCATCAAGGATAAAGGTCGAGCCGGGAGCCATTGTTAAGAGACGGTTTAATATTTTCAATATGAATGGTAAAGGAGATATTGCTATAGATGGCACAGCACACAATGAATATAACTTTGATGTGGGGATGTAATATTGTTATCTGTTAAGTAAATGATTATATTACATTGAAAAAAGGAGAAGAGAGATGTCTTGTTTGATTGTAGTTGCACATCCTGATGATGAAATACTTGGAGCAGGTGCGACAATATATAAACTTGCAAAAAATGGAGAAGATGTGCATGTGTGCATTTTATCATCAAAGGCAGAGGCGAGACGATTTAAACCGAGTGATGACGACTTACAGGATGATTGTGCTTTGGCAATCAGTATGTTAGGGGGCAAAAGTGTTATTAAGGGAGAATTCCCTAATATTAAACTGAATACGGTACCGCATTTGGAACTGGTTCAATTTATTGAAAAGTGTATTATAGATACTGGAGCAGATATATTATACACACACCATCCTTCGGATTTGAATAATGATCATGTCCAGACGTCGTTGGCATGTCAGGCGGCTTCAAGATTATTTCAAAGAAATAAAGAGGTAAAGCCATTAAAAGCATTGTTATATATGGAAGTCCTTTCATCAACTGAGTGGGCGTTGAATAATTCAACAGAATGTTTCAGACCTAATGTGTTTGTTCAGGTGGGTGAAGATGCTGTTAATATGAAAATAAAAGCATTATCGCAATATAGAGGGGTAATGAGAGACTATCCACACCCTAGAAGCAAAGAAGCAATAAAAGCATTATCTGTTTATCGTGGCAGCCAATCAGGCTGTAATTATGCAGAAGCGTTCGAGCTGGCGTTTTGGAGGGAGCAGTGAATGAAAAGAAAATCATATATAGTAAAAAGAGTACTTGATTATATATTGTCATTTATTATGCTTATATGTTCATCTCCGTTTATGCTAATAGCAATAGCAACCGTTAAAATATGCTCACCAGAAGAC
>DVNB01000017.1 GCA_018714695.1 Candidatus Ornithomonoglobus merdipullorum
ACAATTACTTGCCATAGCTTTCATCCTCTGCTCATACGACATCATAAGATTATTAGTCACAATATCTTCAATGTCCGGATTGTCTTCTTCTCTGAAAATTATTGTAACCTTACTTCCGTCCTCCATCTCCATGACCGCTTTATTTTCGTCAATTCTTTTTATTGTATAGTTCATTTCTTCCCCTGCTTTCATAAAATTTTATTATATTATAAACACATGTCAGCTTTCGATAACATCATTTATCAAGAGTTGAAATCTGTTCATAATGTATACAAGCTCAACGAACGGCAGTTTGCAAGACTGCTCCATAGGAGTTCCACCTTCCCGGCATCCGCCCGTGCGACGCTTTTAACGCTCAAGCTCGACTCAGCAGAAGTATCATTATACCGATACGGAGTTGTCGCCGTCCAATCTGCATAATCGGTTCCGACAACAATTTATTGTTACATCAGATACCCCAAACCACCTTGACAGTTCTAATCTGGATATCAATTTCCCGTTTATAAGCACAGATAATATTTTCATACGTCTCTCGAATGCTGATAATTTGCCTTCCATCGCTACCCCCATTTCCATAATTTCATTATATCTCATATGTACTAAGCTATAGTTAGCAGTAAAAAATTTTCTTAACAATAAATCATAAAAATCTGCTCACATCTTGATTTATCTTAATCATTAAAATAAAAAGAGACGGACCAGTCAACTTTTGACTAGTTCGACTCTTACTTTATATTTCACAAGCTCCTTATCACAGAATACACGTGGCTTTGGAGAGGGAGAGAGAAAATCCAAATAATGACCAGAGTGCAATAGGGAGGTATTGAGCGTGTATTCTGTGATAAGGAGCCTGTTCTTTTTTGATTTACTTTTTATTATCACAGCAGCGCCGCACCTATAATACCGGCATCGCTTTTTAATTCGGCAACTTTTATGGGCACAGCTCCGCCTATTCTTTCTGATAACGGCTTTATGATTTTCTCATTTTCACGTGAGATACCTCCCGCGATAAGTATCAGCTCCGGATCCAACACCGAAACAAGTATGTCGATCCCGGCCGCCAAGTATCCAATATACTCATCAAACACATGCTTTGCGGTATCGCATCCCATATCCATCGCTTTAAACAGTGTTTTTCCGTTGATACTATCCTTCGCGGCATCCGCCAATATACTGTCCGGATGTTCCGCCGCTGCACGCTCCATCATTTCTATAAGCGCCGAAACAGACGCATACCGCTCCCAGCATCCGTGTTTTCCGCATTTGCAAAGCTTTCCGTCAGGCATGATCCTCATATGTCCTATCTCGCCCGCATTGCCTTTCCCGGAATATATCTTTCCGTCAATAATGATCCCTCCGCCTATTCCTGTACCGAGCGTCACCATAAGCACGTTTCGCATACCTTTTCCGGCTCCCGCCGCCTGCTCGCCCAGCGCAGCACAATTGGCATCATTTTCTATTTTTACCGTAACACCCAAGGCTCTGCTCATTATTTCATCAAGCTTGCAGTCTTTAAAAGGCAAATTAGCGGATGTGACACCGTTTTCGTCAATTATCCCCGGAACGCCTATCCCTATGCGGTTTGCCTTATACCTTTTTCTCATTTCGGCGCACACAGACGTTATCGCTGCTATAAGATCTTTTTCTGTCATTCCAGACGTTACATCTATTATTCTTTTATCGATTATTTTCAAATTTTCGACAACGCCTATCTTTACGCTCATTCCTCCTATGTCTATACCTATTGATGCTTCGCTGTACGCTTCATAGTCACATATTATGGTTACATCGGAATGGAGTTTGAGCATAGTCGCGGGACTTTTTGTTGTTATATGCTCCGAAAACAGTTCCCTTACAGCGTTGAGCTTCGACCTGCCGTTTGCAAGGAGGATTATCTTCTTCGATTTAAATATCGTTGATATCCCCATAGTGAGGGCGTGTGTCGGAACAAGATCCACATTTTCAAAAAACCTTGAATTAGCCTCTATCGTATCGGACGAAAGCTCCGTCAAATGTGTTTTTGCTTCAAGATCTGTATCCGGTTCATTAAATCCTATATGCCCGTTTCTTCCTATGCCGAGTATCTGCAGGTCTATCCCTCCGGCTTCCTCTATACGTTCCTCGTACCTTTCACATTCTTCCGACGGATCTTCCGCTTCACCGCTGAGCATATTTATCTTGTCCTTAGTTATATTTACCCTGCCAAACAGCTGCCGCTCCATAAAGCAATGATAGCTCTGATCACTGTCGTTCGAGATAGGATAATACTCGTCAAGATTGAACGATGTAACGCCGCTCATATCCAGCTCGCCTTTTTTATACATCTCTGCCAGCTTGTCATATGTGCCGACCGGGGTCGAGCCGGTAGCAAATCCGAGTACCGAATCAGGCTTTTTAACTACTTGTTCTTTTATTATCTCCGCTGCCTTTTCAGACATTTCTTCATAGTTTTCACATACGATCAGTTTCATATCACTCGTATATCCTTCCGTTAATTATGACTTTATGGATAGTATCATCTTCATTCAAAACGATAAGATCGCAATCATAGCCTTCGCATATTTTGCCTGCCTTTATTCCCATAAGCTCCGCCGGCGTCTGCGATGCCATCCTGTATGCGTCCGCCTCCGGTATGCCGAACTTCACCGCGTACTGTACACACTCAAACAGTGTCGATGTGCTTCCCGCAAGACTTCCGTCGTCTGTGCGAGCAACCGAATCCTTTACGGCCACATGAAGCCCCCCGAACTCATAATCCCCGTCACAAAGTCCTGTCGCGCGCATCGAATCGCTTATCAAGATCATCCGTTCGGCTCCGAACAATTTATACAACATTCTTATTACTGACGGATGTATATGCTTCCCATCGCATATGACCTGCACATACATATCTTTATCAAATGCCGCGCCTACGACCGACGGGCGGCGGTGATGCAGAGGCGGCATCGCATTGAATATATGCGTCACGCATCTTGCTCCCGCCTCCGCAGCTCTGCATACGCAGTCATAGTCTGCTCCCGTGTGACCTATACACACCGTCATATCCGTATTCTTTATGTACTCCCATGAACCCTCAAGCTCCGGCGCAAGCGTAATGAGCTTTGCACGGGGGCAGTTTTTAAACTCATCTATATCAGGCTCTCTTACATCTTCTTTGTTCTGCGCCCCTCCGTACTTCGGATTTATATACGGTCCCTCCAAATGTATGCCGCGTATTTTTGCGCCCTCTTTGGGAATACGAGCCTCAAGCACACGCATAAGTTTATCACGCGGAGCAGTCATTGTGGTAGGATACACGGTTGTGGTACCGTTTTGCGCCCAGGCTCTCGCCATCTCGTCAAATTCAGCGTCCATTGTGTCAATACCAACGATACCGTGCGTATGGATATCCACAAGCCCCGGATATACTCTCCTGCCTTCCAGATCCACACCATGTTCATCTATCTTACCTATTTGAATTATGATCCCGTTTTCGCTCTTTATATCGATCGTATCATCGCCTAAACGCATATTCTTATATACCATATTTGCTCCTTATATTTTACCGATTTTTATATATTGTCGGCAAACTCATTAACATCTATTACTTTTCCACAAAGTCTCGATTCCTCAGCCGCAAATGTCGTTATATGATTCAAATATGATGTTCTTACATCACATATTGATTTGCTCGTCGGTTCATTATTGAAATATTTCAGAGCATCTATAACTATTCCGGTATCACCTCCGCCGTGACCGCCTGTTATGTCGCCGTTTATCTTATCGAGTTCAATTACCGTATGTTCACGTGCGGCAAAAGAATATAAATCTATGCGTTCATGTTCCATATCAGCATAGATCTCTCCCTTAGTACCGAATATCCTTATATATCTTCCGCCCTCATTGAACGCGTTCATCGTAAAGCTGACGGTAACTCCGTCCTCATATTCAAGATTGACCACTTGATGATCCACAACATCGTTATCACACGCAAAAACACATCTTCCGTACGGTCCGCTCGTTATTGCTTCCATAACATCCTCATCCGTAGGATCTACTTTATCTGCGGCAACTCCTCTGAACCAATCGTTTCTCTTGTCATCATAATACAGCTTTACAGCATTGTAAAAGCAGTTATCAGCTTCAGGACATCCCTGAACACAGTGATCGGGTGCTCCCTTAGGTCTGTTTTTTGCAGTAAAATATGTAAGCGAGCCGAACGACTGTACTCTTCTGCATTTTTTCCCTATCAGCCACTGCAGGATATCTATATCATGACATGACTTTGCAAGAAGCATCGGGGCCGATTCTGATGTGTTCCTCCAATTTCCTCTTACATAACTGTGGCTCTGATGACGATTCCCCACATTCTCCATATGTACTATAGAAACTATATCCCCTATTTCTCCATCGTCTATCATATCCTTAAGTTTATACCAAAACTTTGTAAATCTAAGAACATGACAAACAACGACCTTTACACCCTTCTTTTCAGCCGCCTTTGTTATAGCCTTACACTCCTCAGCCGTCGGCGCCATCGGCTTTTCAAGCAAAAGATCATATCCCTTATCGATAAATGCCAGCGCCGGCTCATAATGCATCTTATCCTGTGTAGCTATTATCGCAAAATCCGCCATTCTCGGCAGTTCCGCAATCTCTTTCCAGTCCTTAAAAACCCGCGAATCGTCCAATTTGTATTTGTCTTTCGCATGTCCTCTTTTATTGTCATTAGGATCCGCGACTGCCGTTATCTTAAGTCTGTCCCCATGCTCCAGAGAATAATCAGCATATGCTGTTCCCCTCATTCCGCATCCTACAACTATCGCTGTTAATTGTTTCATAGTATTCAGCTCCTTATTAATATTTTAATTAAACTTTATATAATCCAAACGACTGATCTATATATTCACA
>DVNB01000114.1 GCA_018714695.1 Candidatus Ornithomonoglobus merdipullorum
GTTCAAGTCCTGTCCCCGCACCCAAATGTGAAACGGTAAGTAGATTGCTTGCCGTTTTTTTTATTTCTTTATGTATACATATTTTACACAGCACTTGCAAAGAGCTTATGGTAATAGCTCAGTGCCCGGTCTTTCACTCTTCATGTAAAGTTTGTGTAAAATAAATATTGTTTTACTTGCGAAAGATGGCGTAATATTATATAATTATATTATATGGGGCGGTTCGGAAAAGGGCAGTGCTCTGTTATTCAATATTTCGGCGCAGGATTATTCTACTCCGGGATTTTGAATTGCGCCCGCCGGCAGTACAGGCGGGAAATATTTTGATTTGTTTATATAAGTAATGATGCATACAATTTGGGTATTGGCATGCCGGGATACGGCTCTCGGTTGAGTACATGGAGGGTTTTTATGCAGACAATTTATTGTGTTGAGGATGACGACGGGATCAGAGAGCTGATATCGTACGCGGTAAAAACGTCCGGGTTTGACGTCAAGGAATTTGCAAACGCTGCGGATTTCGAAAAGGAGATGGCTGTGAAACAGCCGTCATTGGTGCTGCTCGATATAATGCTTCCCGACAAGGGCGGTATTGAGATCCTTACCGAGCTTCGCAACAGCGCGGCAACGAAATATCTGCCTGTCATTCTGCTCACTGCCAAAAACGGTGAGATGGACAAGGTCAAGGGATTGAATCTTGGCGCCGATGACTATATAACGAAGCCGTTTTCGGTGCTTGAGCTCATCTCAAGGATCAAGGCGGTATTGAGGCGCTCCGAGCGCGACGAGATACGCGCGCAGGATTATCACGGGATCGTTATCGATCTTCTGAGCAGGAAGGTCACGATAGACGGACAGGAGGTGCAGCTCACCTACAAGGAATTTGAGCTTTTAAGCTGCCTCACGGAAAAGCAGGGTCAGGTCATAAACCGCGAGTTTCTGCTCCGAAAGATCTGGGGCTTCGATTTCGAGGGTGAGACAAGGACGCTCGATGTGCATATCGGAAGCCTGCGCCACAAGCTCGGCGATAAGAGCAAGTACATAGAGACGGTGCGCAACGTCGGATATAAATTTGTTTAAGCGCAAAAGTGATGATTGATTATGATAATGCATGTTCCTAATATTATATGAGGGGACTTTTTACAAATGACTATCTTTAACGTTCTTAGCCTCATTGGAGGACTTGCATTGTTTCTTTACGGAATGGAGATCATGGGGAGCGGACTCGAAAAGCTCGGCGGAGGCAAGCTTGAGCGGATACTCGAGAGGCTTACCTCAAGCCCGATAAAGGGCGTATTGCTGGGTTTTGTCGTTACGGGTATAATCCAGTCATCGTCGGCTACGACGGTCATGGTCGTCGGTTTTGTAAATTCCGGCATCATGAAGCTTTCCCAGGCGATCGGGATAACGATGGGCGCGAATATCGGTACCACGGTAACGGCATGGATACTGAGCCTTTCGGGTATAAAGGGTGACAGCCTGTTGATAAATCTTTGTAAGCCCGAGAACTTCACTCCAATACTTGCGATAATCGGCGTTTTCATAATTATGATGTCGAAATCGAACAAAAAAAAGAATACGGCAAATATACTGCTTGGTTTTACCGTGCTGATGTTCGGAATGTCGACGATGTCGTCGTCGGTCGAGCCGCTTAAAGATGTACCCGAGTTCACGAATATACTTATCATGTTTGAAAATCCGATACTCGGAGTGCTTGCGGGAATGGTGCTTACGGCTATAATCCAGTCGTCTTCGGCTTCGGTGGGAATACTTCAGGCGCTTTCGGCTACGGGAGCGATAACCTTCGGCTCGGCTATACCGATAATCCTTGGACAAAACATAGGGACATGTATAACCGTTGTCCTGTCTGCCATTGGCACGAGCAAGAACGCAAAACGCGCCGCGGCAGTGCATCTGTATTTTAATGTTATAGGAACGGTGCTGTTTTTATCGCTGTTCTATATAGTGAATGCATTCGTACACTTTTCATTTTTGAACGATGCGGTAACACCGGTAAACATTGCCGTTGTGCATACGCTTTTCAATCTTATAACAACGGCGGTCTTTCTTCCGTTTACAAATGTGCTCGAAAAACTTGCGAAGTGGACTATCAAGGATGGAGACGGGACGGATATGTTCTCTGTGCTCGATGAAAAATACTTTCAGAATCCGCAGTATGCGCTTGACCAGAGCACGACACTGACATCAAATATGGCATATACGGCAAGAGAGACTCTCGATCTGGCAATACAGTCGATGACGTCGCTTACAGAAAAGCTTGACAGTGAGATAATTGAAAATGAGACGCAGCTTGACGATTATGAGGATGCGCTCAGTAAATATCTGGTCCGGCTTTCGGCAAGGACGCAGAGTGTGCATCAGTCGCGCAAGGTGACGATGCTTCTGCACGCTATAAGCGAGTTTGAGCAGATGACCGATTACGAGACAAATATCCTGTATGCTTCACGCACAAAGGCGGATAAGGGGTATGTGTTCTCCGATCAGGCGAATGCGGAGATGGACGTACTGGTCTCAGCTGTGCGTGATATCATGGACAGAACCATATCGGTATTTGTTGATAACGATGTCGTAAAGGCATTCACTGTAGAGCCGCTTGCAGATGTTATAGACGCTCTCTGTGAGGAGCTCAAGAAGCGGCATATTTCAAGAATGCAGCAGGGTGTATGTACGGTGGAGACCGGTATTCTGTTTACAGATTATGTTGCAGCGCTGGAGAAGATAAGCTATCACTGTAAGAATACGGCGGCGTTCGTGATTCAAATGAACGATGCAACGTATCAGCTGCATTCAGAGGCACACGAGAAGCGCCGCGCATCCACGGAGTATAAAAAGACATATGAGGAATTCAGAAAGCTTTACGCGCTCAAGTATATAGCCGCCGGCGCAAAGCAGGACTGATATATTTCGGCAGCCACAAAGGCTGCCGAAGTGGTATTGGGGAGGATAAGAATGGCAGAAACGATCACCGCTGCGGCGGACAGACATAAGAAAAAAAAGGTATATTCGATCAAGAATACGATCTTCAGGAACGTGTTCTTGTCGGTGTGTATATCAACGGCAGCGGCAGTGTTCGCGATGGTTGCCATCGTGTTTATCCTATTTGGTACAAAGGTGAGCAGCGATCTTAAAAATGATACCGTCCATTATGCGGGATATATGAATACGCTTGCGTATACAGCGCAGAGAGTGGATTTTCTGAGTGATATATATGATGCGGAGAATGATGAGCGCGTCACTTATATAGCCGCTGACGGCACTGTGATATATGACAGTGACGTAAACGTATCAAATCTTGAAAATCATCTTGCGAGACCGGAGGTGCAGGAGGCCGTCGCGGAGGGGGTGGGCGAATCACACCGAAGCTCTGACACTGTGGGCGAGCAGATATACTATTACGCTGTGCGTCTTGATGACGGCACGATCCTGCGCGGCTCGAAGCCGTCGACGGTGATGCTTGAAACGCTTTTGATACTGATACCTGCGGGTATACTTTTAATGGCGCTGGTCGTTATTGTGACCGGTACAGTCACGCGTCATATCACAGCGCGGATCATGCAGCCAATATACGATATCGATATCAACAATATAGATGACGATGGGATCTACGAGGAGCTGCTTCCGTTCTTTAAACGTATCGAGGCGGAAAATCGTGAAAAAGAAAAGACGGAAGCGATACGGCGTGAATTTTCGGCTAACGTGTCGCACGAGCTCAAAACACCTTTAACGAGCATCTCCGGCTACGCGCAGATGATAACGAACGGTATGGCAAAGCCTGAGGACGTGAACATGTTCGGATTGAAGATCGAACGCGAGGCAGAGCGTCTCATTCTCCTTATAAATGATATAATACGGCTTTCAAACCTGGACGAGACAAGCGGTATCGCTGAGCCCGAGGAGGTAAAGCTCAATGATGTGGTGACCGACACTCTGAGCCATCTGGAGCCGCAGATCGCCCGCAAGGAGGTACAGGTATATTACAGCGGAGAAGACAGTATAATACGCGGTACACGCACTCTGATAGGTGAGCTGGCGTATAATATAATCGATAACGCAATAAAATACAACAAGCAGGGCGGACGGATAGATATATATGTAGGGAGATCCCCCGGCGGAGTTGATTTTTCCGTCTCAGATACCGGAATAGGCATTGCCGAGGAGGATATAGACAGAATATTTGAACGGTTCTACAGAGTAGATAAAAGTCATTCAAAGACTGTCGGCGGAACCGGACTCGGTCTGTCTATAGTAAAGCATGTGGCAATGGTACACGGTGCGGATATAAAGGTAAAGAGTAAGATAGGCGAGGGGACTACCATAACCGTCACCTTCAAAGAGGCATGAAAAAAGGCATAATGGGGAGTGGGTATTATAAAGAATGTATTAAAGAGTGATCCTGTGTCACTTAGCGCCGAGACACGGCGCAGATACGGGATGGCATGCGGACTTTTGGGTATAATCCTTAATGCTCTGCTTTTTGCCGGAAAGCTTTTTGCTGGGATGCTGAGCGGCTCGGTAGCGGTGACTGCCGATGCGTTCAACAATCTTTCCGATGCGGGCTCGTCGATCGTTTCAATGCTCGGCTTCAAGCTTGCCGGTCAGAAGGCTGACAGCTATCATCCGTTCGGTCACGGAAGGATGGAATATGTGGCAGGGCTTATAGTCGCGATGCTCATAGTCCTTATGGGCGCGGAGCTTGCGCAGTCCGGACTGGAGAAGATCGCGGAGCCACAGCAGGTGACGTTTACGGCGCTTACGGCTGTGATACTTTCGGCGTCCATAGCCGTCAAGCTGTTCATGTTTGCATATAACAGGGTGATAGGCTCAAGGATCGGTTCGGTATCTATGCTTGCGGCGTCGACCGACAGCATAAGCGATACCGCTGCGACCGCTGTAGTGCTCATATCGGCAGTAGTGTCACATTTTACCGGGATTCAGATAGACGGATGGTGCGGAACGGCTGTGGGACTGTTCATAATCTATGCTGGCTGCCGTGCGGCCTATGATACCGTAAGCCCGCTTCTGGGGCAGCGTCCAAGCGGTGAGTTCGTGGAAAACGTGAAAAAGACAGTGCTTGCGCACCGGGAGATAGAGGGTGTTCATGACATAGTCGTGCATAACTACGGTCCGGAATGTGTCATGGTCACGCTCCATGCCGAGGTGCCTGCCGAAGGCGACATACTTGCGCTCCATGATGCCGTAGACGCTGCGGAACGTGATCTTGAGGAGACGCTCGGATGCATCGCGACGATCCATATGGATCCCGTCGTGAACGATGCCGACACTCGCAGGCTGAGGGAAGAAACTGCCGAAGCGGTAAAGAGGATAGATCAGAGGATAACGATACATGATTTCCGTGCTGCGGATTGCAGCGGAGGGAAGCGGCTGAGCTTTGACGCGCTTGTGCCGTTTGGTATGGAGAAAAGCGACGAAGAACTCACGGCGATGATCAGGGATTCTGCGGCTGCAGAGACCGGCTGTGAGATCGATGTGAAGGTCGAAAAGGGATACGTGTGACAAGAGACGGAGAGGAGATGGAGCATTTGAAAAAGCGGGACGGAGGGGAGTGGAGCATTGTTATACGCCCCAAAACCGGTTGGTTTGATATCGATCTAAAGGAAATATGGCAGTACCGTGATCTGGTATTCATGTTTCTGAAAAGAAATTTTAACAGCTCTTATAAGCAGACTATATTGGGACCGCTGTGGTTTTTGATATCACCGCTGATGTCGTCGACGATGTTCACGCTGATCTTTGGACAGATAGCGAACATCTCGACGGACGGCGTGCCGCAGTTCTTGTTCTATATGTGTTCTAATGCGGGATGGGGATATTTTTCGGCATGTCTGACATCGACCGCGTCCACGTTTACGGGAAATGCGCATCTGTTTGGCAAGGTCTATTTCCCGCGCCTCGTTTCGCCGATAACTTCGGTAATATATGGGCTTTTATCATTTTTTATTCAAATGTTGCTTCTGGCGGTAACGATGATCATTTTTGCGTTCCGAGGGCAGGTAGTGACTCCTAACATACATATTCTTCTTGTACCGGTAATGCTGCTGCAGATGGCGCTTCTGGGGCTGGGCATCGGAATAATAATTTCGTCGCTCACGACAAAGTACAGAGATCTTTCGATCCTTGTGGGATTCGGTATGCAGCTGTGGATGTATGCGACGCCTGTAGTATATCCAGTATCTCAGGCGGCGTCATTGGCACCGGAGTTGGGCAAGCTCATAATGCTCAATCCCGTTACACCGATAATAAACAATTTTCGTTATGCTATTCTCGGCTGTGGAAGCATGGATTATAAATACTGGGCATTGAGCTGGATCGTTACGTTCGTGTTTCTGTTCTTCGGTGTACTTATATTCAGCAGAGTCGAAAAGACATTCATGGATACGGTGTGAGGTAGAGTATGGATGGAAATGTTATTGAGATAGAGAATGTAAAAAAGCAGTACCGCCTTGGCACTATAGGCGGCGGTACGCTGAAGGGCGATCTCCAGAGCTGGTGGGCGAGAGTGAGGCATAAGGAGGATCCGAATTCGCGGATCGGTTCGAAGCAGTATGCGAAGAACGAAAAATTCATGGCGCTAGACGGAGTATCGTTCAATGTAAAAAAGGGTGAGACAGTGGGGCTCATCGGCGGCAACGGTGCAGGGAAATCGACGCTTTTAAAGCTTCTTTCGCGCGTCACTGCGCCGACGGAGGGCGAGATACGCGTAAAGGGAAGGATCTCATCGATGCTTGAGGTCGGGACAGGCTTTCACGGAGAGCTTACCGGGCGTGAGAACATATATCTTAACGGCTCGATCTTGGGCATGAAGAAGAAAGAGGTAGACGAGCGTATCGACGAGATAATCGAATTTTCCGAGTGTGAGCAGTTTATAGATACACCGGTGAAGCGGTACTCGTCGGGAATGTTTGTAAAGCTTGCGTTTTCCGTATCGGCGCATCTCAACAGTGACATAATGCTTATGGATGAGGTTCTCGCTGTTGGTGATATGGCTTTTCAGAAAAAATGTATAGATAAGATGATCTCGGTGGCGCGCGACGAGGGCAAGACCATAATATACGTAAGCCACAATATGCAGACGATACGTCAGCTGTGCAGCCGCTGTGTGGTACTGAGACGCGGCAAGCTGATATACGACGGCGATGTCGAGCGTGGTATAGATATTTATCTTAGAAATGATGAAATAACATCAAAGGTATTCAATGATTTTACCGACTGTCACAAATTCAATTTTCTCACGAATAAGGTGATTATGGATTCGCTGGAGGTGCTCGGGAAAGAGAGCTGTCATTTTGCAGACGGCGAAACGGTGCGGTTCAGGCTTAAGTTCCACTGTAACGAGGACGTAAAGAGGCTGTCTTTTCGTATGATGATCCATAACAATGATCAGATGGTGACGGCTACAAGCTCCTGCTTCGATTTCATGAGCTGCCGCGCGGGCGAGAGTTATGAGAGAGTGTTCGAGATGGATGTATCTCCGCTTGCGGGCGGTGTATACAAGGTGCTGCCGGTGCTTTTCGAGCTGGGCGAGCTGGGCAACGTGATCGATGCGGACGGCGTATACCCCGGACTGGTGTTTGAGCATGAAAAGGCGACAAAATTAGACTGGAAAACGAATCTCTACGGCGGAACAGTATTAGAGGACATGAAGTGCATAGGGTAGGTGGTAAGATGCGTGATATTTTGTCTGAGATCGTAAGGATAGGCGCTGAAAATAATGTAAGAAAGGTCGTATTGTTTGGCTCGAGAGCAAGAGGAGACAATCACCCCGGAAGTGATTACGATATTGCGTTTATTTCAGCGGGAATTGATGAATACACAAAAAACAGAATAAAAGACAGAGTGTCGGAGCTCGACACTCTTTACAAGATTGATCTTGTATTTCTGAATGATCTTAACGACAGTGATTCTTTGACGGAAAATATAATAAAAGATGGGGTGGTACTTATGGACAAATTTACGGTAAAGTTTGAAAATTATAAACAAGCGCTTGCTCGACTTAAAGAAGCTGCAGAAGACTTCAAAAAGACACAGCTGCTTTCTGTTCGTGACGGAGTTATTCAAAGATTTGAATTTACCGCAGAACTTGCATGGAAAACCGTGCGCGAATATCTTATAGAGCAGGGAGTTATCGGCATAAACACCCCTAAGACTGTAATGCGGGAAGCCTTTGCGGTCGGACTTATCAAGGATGAGGATGGTTGGATAAGTATATTGAATGATAGAAATGGTATGTCACATATGTACAGCGAGAAGGAGGCAGATGCTGTGTTCGGGAGGATCACAGGGAAGCATATAGCGTTGTTTGAGGAACTTGAAGGAGTGCTCGGGTCAACACAGGAGTAAACAGCGGAGAGCTCTTAAGTTGTAAAAATCTCTGAAAAAATCTATTGCGCTATTGCAAAACGCGGCGGAATGTGATAAAATATTATCAAAGAGAGCACATGAAGTGTTCCAAAACGGATTTTTGGAGGAGGAATAATAATGTCTAATATATGGCATGACATAAGCCCGAAGCGTATTTCGGCAGACAAATTCATGGCTGTGATCGAGATCCCTGCGGGCTGCAAGAACAAGTATGAGATGGACAAGGATACAGGAATGTTAAGGCTAGACCGTGTGCTTTACACGTCCACTCATTATCCAGCAAACTATGGGTTCATTCCGCGTACATATGCTGAGGACTGTGACCCGCTCGATGTGCTGGTGCTCTGTCAGGAGGTGATAGTGCCGATGACACTTGTTGAGTGCTATCCTGTGGGAGTTTTGAAGATGATCGATAATTCACAGGTGGATGAGAAGATAATAGCGATACCGTTCAACGATCCGTCGTACAACTGTTATACCGACATCTCGCAGCTGCCGAAGCACATATTCGACGAGTTCTCGCATTTCTTCAAGGTATACAAATCGCTTGAGGGCAAGGAGACAGTGGTAAACGAGGTGCTTGGTGTCGATGATGCGAAGGAGATCATAACTAAATGTATAGCATCATATAAGGAGAATTACTGCTGATCGGAGCAATATAAGCAGCGTATCCGGTGCTTCTTTGTGCCATACACAAATCTATAATGCAATAGAATGATCAAAAAGCGGAGCTGACGTTTGAAAACGCTGCGGCTCCGCTTTTTATTATCTGAATTTGAGCTGCGATACTCCGAGCGCGTCGGAATACTCCGTCAGCTTTTCTTCTATTCTCTCCTTTTCGGCTCCCTCGGCGGGGGTGGGCTGATAATTATTGTAGCCATCGGCACTCGTTATACTGCATGGTATCAGTTCGTAATTGTCGTCGTCAGCTATTTCTGTGCCGGTAAGCGTAAATGTCTGGCGGAATATCGCAGTGTCGGTGTCGGACGGGGCGTTATTGCCGCCGAAGCTGAAATTGCCGAGACTGTATAGGATATATCGGCCGTTGTATTTCTCGATCCCCTGCAGTACATGCGGATGCGTGCCGATAACGAGATCGGCTCCGAGATCTATCGCGCGGTGCGCCGCTTCTATCTGTTCCTCGTTCGGCTCCGTTGCTTTTTCTACACCCCAGTGCATTGAAAGTATAATGACTTCTGCGCCGAGATCATCCGCTTTGTTTATCGCCGAGTCAAGCTCTGTGCGCATTTGATCGTTTAAATAATTTATGCCGACCAGCCCGACCTGTACGCCGTTTACCTCCGCTGCCGTAACATTATCCTCGCCGCGGCAGGTGAGGATGCCTGCGTCGGTAAGATACTGCTGTGTGTCTGTGAGTGATACGCTGCCGTAGTCCGAGCTATGGTTATTGGCGAGATTGGCAGCCTCAACGCTTGACCCTGTCAGTATGTCCACATATGACGGATCGCCGCGGAATGCGAACTGCTTGTCCTCGCGCTCGCCGCGGTCGGAAAGCGTGCCTTCAAAGTTTATTATTGTGAGATCATCTTCCGAGAAGATGTCTCTGACATTCTCAAAAAAGAAATCGGTGCCGTATTGCTCGGCATATGCGTCAAAGCCAAGGTCCGGATCGGCATTTATATCGGTACCAAATGTGCAGTCGCCTGCGGCTGTTACGGTGAGAGTGCGTACCGCAGGAGCAGCCTCGGTCGCGGATAAAGTCTCAGACTCTGAGGGTGACGGTGCTTCGGCATTGTTTATTGTTATGGTAAGAATAAAAGCCGCGGCGCAGAGTGCAAATGCACCGGCGGTGAATACAGATCCTGATCTCATATTTTTCATCCTTTGCTTTTTGATTATATTATATACCGTCAGAAGAAAAAAATCAATATTAAAAAACTTAAAAAGTGTCGGAATTTTATATTGACTAGTAATTGAAAAGATGTTACAATTAGTTCATGAAAAATACATATTTACGGGAGGGATCTTCTTTGGCAAGAGAAAAATTCAGCTCACGGCTCGGATTCATACTTATCTCAGCCGGGTGCGCAATAGGCATCGGAAATGTGTGGCGTTTTCCGTATGTTACCGGAAACAGCGGCGGAGCGATCTTCGTGCTGTTCTATATCATGTTCCTTATAATAATGGGACTTCCGATATTGACGATGGAATATTCCGTCGGCAGGGCCAGCAAGCTCAGCATCGCCAAGGGTTACCGTAAGCTTGAAAAGCCGGGGCAGAAATGGCATCTGCACGCTATAATAGGCATTGCGGGAAACTATCTTTTGATGATGTATTACACTATAGTCACGGGGTGGATGCTTGACTATTTCTATAAGATGATGACCGGCAAATTCGTTGGGGCGGATACTTCGGGTGTTGAGCAGATATTCAACAATATGCTCGGAAATCCCGGCGAGCTTACCTTCTGGATGATTCTTGTTGTTGTCCTCGGCTTCGGTATCTGCTCATTGGGACTGCAAAAGGGAGTTGAGAAGATCACAAAGTGGATGATGATCGCGCTGATCGGTATAATAATGCTGCTTGCGGTAAAGAGCATAACGCTTCCGGGCGGTATGGAGGGTCTGAAATTCTACCTTGTGCCGAATCTTGATACAGTAAGAGAGGTCGGGCTCGGGAACGTGATAGTTGCCGCTATGAATCAGTCATTCTTCACTCTCAGTATCGGTATCGGTGCAATGCAGATATTCGGAAGCTATCTGGACAGAAAGAGAACGCTGCTCGGTGAAACATTGATCGTTGAAGCGCTTGATACGTTTGTAGCGATATTCTCGGGTCTTATAATTTTCCCGGCGTGCTTTGCGTTCGGTGTTGAGGCTGACAGTGGTCCGAATCTCATTTTTATAACATTGCCAAATGTATTCAATTCGATGGCAGGCGGAAGGATCTGGGGAAGTTTGTTCTTCATATTCATGACTTTTGCGGCAATGTCAACGATAATTGCTGTATTCGAGAACATTATAAGCTTTGCAATGGATTCGTTCGGATGGAGCAGGAAAAAGGCTACGGCCGTGAATATGATCCTTGTGGCGGTGCTCTCAATGCCGTGCGTGTTGGGCTATAACCTATGGTCGGCGTTTGAGCCGCTGAAGGAAGGGAACACGATACTTGATCTTGAGGATTTCCTTGTAAGCAATATCCTGCTGCCGCTCGGCTCGATAATTTACATCCTGTTCTGCACGAGCCGTTACGGCTGGGGATGGGATAAATTCATCAAAGAGGCAAATCTTGGAGATGGACCAAAGTTCCCGAGGAAGCTCCGCTTCTACTGCGCATATATCCTGCCGCTTTTTGCTGCGGCGATATTGATATACGGACTTGTAACGTATTTTGCATGATAAAAACCGGCATTATAGCTGCGGCGCATAATGTCGGTTTTTTATGGATGAAGTTTTTTGTACGCGTTGTTTTGCCTGATCGTGAGTATAGACGGTCGTGCAAAATTCTAAACAAAACATAAGAAATTCTAAACGATCTGCGGGTTGTATCGTGTTTGCTTTTGTGGTAAAATGATGTATATAACTGTATGGATCTCAGTATACATACAGTTAAATTAATCTGTAAAAGAAATGGAGGACAATTGTGAAAAACGGACATATCTGGAAGGACACAGACGGCAATGCTATACAGGCTCACGGTGGATGTATAATAGAACATAACGGCAAATATTATTGGTACGGCGAAAACAAGGGCGCCGATAACTGCCCGGGCACATCGCGTGTGGATGTTATAGGTGTGTCGTGCTACTCGTCCGATGATCTTGTGAATTGGAAATATGAAGGACTTGCATTGAAGGCTGACAAGGATGATCCCAAAAGCCCGATCCATCCCTCAAAGGTAGCGGAGCGCCCAAAGGTGATATATAATGAGAAGAACAATAATTTTGTCATGTGGCTTCATCTTGATGATGCGTCCTACACATTCGGCGGTGTAGGCACTGCGGTATCTGAGAGCCCCGCGGGACCGTTCAGGCTTATCGCAGCACGTCAGCCAAACCGTCAGGACAGCCGAGATATGACGATATTCAAGGACACGGACGGAACGGCGTACCTGCTTCATTCTAAGGATTGGAATAAGACGATGAACATTGCAAGACTGAACGAGGATTACACGGACGTGGATGGGATGTACGTGTCGGTAATGCAGGATCAGGAACGTGAGGCACCAGCCGTGTGCATGCATGACGGTATGTATTATATGGTGACCTCAGGCTGCACAGGCTGGAGCCCGAACAGCGCGCTTTATGCCGAATCGAAATACATAATGGGGAAGTGGAAGCTTATAGACAACCCGTGTGAGGGCAAAAACAGCCGCAGGACCTTTAATGGGCAGAGTACGTATATCTTTGAGGTGAACGGAAAAAAGTATCTGATGCTTGACCACTGGGTGCGCGAGGACCTTAAGACTTCCGGCTACAGCATCCTGCCGATAGAGTTCAGGGATGGGATAATGACGATCCCGTGGCAGGATGAATGGAACGGAGCAAAATGATTTTGATATAGTGAAAAGAACGAGGACAGATATGCGGCGCAGCCGCGCGTCTGTCCTCGCTGAATCTCTTAATTTTGTTCGATGCTGTCGGCGATCAGCTTTTTATATTTCTCATAATCCTCGAGAGGTATATTTAATGCCGTCATTGCCTGCTCGGGTGTCATTTTGAGATTTTTCATAAGATTATTCAGAGAAAGTATAATTCCCTTTGCCTGCCCTCTTGCTTCACCTCTTGCTTCGCCCCTGGCTTCGCCTTCTGCCCGGCCTTCTCGTTTCGCTTCCGCTATTGCGGCATCTACCACATATTCCTGATCAAACAATATATCCAACATGTCTATGACCTCTTTTTTGTGTGATGACAAAATTTTCAATGCTGCGTTTTTTTCCATGGGGATGCAGCCTTTGCTGTATTAGTTACTTACAGTATATCATAAATACAGGATATTTTCAAGCATTAAGTGAAGAATTCATACGGTTTTTGAATAGTAACAATAGTAACAGTTCAACACGCTAGGGGGAGATATGATGCAGATATTTTTATGAGAAATTTAACTCAGGTTTTTAACAAAACGAATGTAAGATTGTACAATTTTTAACTCATATAAGCGATCGTGACAATTCGAACTGGATTTATAAGGCTGATTATGGTAATATGATATAGTAAGAAATAGAGAAAAATGCTATATCTTACAGAAAAAACGGACACGCCGGTATGGGCTGATTTACGGCGGAGATGTGAAAAGAAAGGAAGGAATTCTTATTATGAAATTAAAGAAGTTGATCGCCGCAGCCTCGGCATTGACATTGCTCGGCTCGCTCGCAGTTGCCGTTCCGGCTTCGGCGGCTGAAGGTTCGACCACGGTTATAGCATCCGTTGCGGCACAGGTGAGAAGTCAGAACGAAGAGTGGAATTTGATGCATGCGAACGGAACTAAATTTGTTCCTGATAGCAATGGCAATAACAACATAGAGACATCGGGGGCGAATAATAATGGTTCTGTGTATTTCAGTGCATTCTATTATTTTGATGCGAGTGAGCTTTTGCCGGAAGGAGCGACAATCACATCCGCTACAATAGATATGTATCAAGGGGATAATAAATTTTCAGGGAAAACATTTGCCGTTGCATCAGCAGAAATTCCGGAAAACACAAGCTCAAAAGATTCTGTTTGGAGCAGTGTTGCGGAAGTTATGTCTTCCGGCAATACTGATAACACAGCAGCTACAATAGTTGACACTACAATGGTGGTACTTGAGGATGAGGCTAACAATAGAGTTATGAGAGCGAATGTAACAGATTTGATTGATGACAAAACTGCGACAGAGTTTGCGTTTGTGTCATATAACAAAGAAAGAAATGATTCAAACAGACAGCTTAGCGGTACAGCAACCCTGACAATCACATATGAGTATGAAGAGACGGTGACGCCGGATCCTACAGCTCCTACAGTATCCATCGTTGACGGCAGCAGAGTTGAAGCATCAGGTACAGGGGAATATGAGGATGAAGTTGCTACAGGTTTCATAGCAAAAGTTGAAGCATTCGGTACGGCGCCGGAAAAGATGGGTGTTACCGTGAATTCTGTTGCAAGAGAGGAACAGGGTATGCCGACTGTTATAACGACCGGTACCGCATACTTCAAGGTGATCGTAAGTGCTGCTGCTGCAGAGGATAGTATTGAAGTATATGTGGATTAAGGAGGAAAAGGATAATGAAAAAGACTTTTACAGCTCCGGAGATGAGCATATCGAGATTTGACTTTGAGAATGTTGCAACATCCAGCGGCGGTTTTGATACCCGCGCTGCCGATAATGTAGAAAGCGGACTTGATACGGTTTTGGAGAACTTAGGTATCATATCCGACGGTAAAGTGACATTCTGATTTTCACAAGTACATATGTGCCGCCCTATCAGCCCGGGGCGGCTTTTTTTGATATGCTCATCTCCGGAACGGTAAAAGAACAAGTACCGAAAGGGGATAAAGACGACAGACCGGTCTGCCGGAGCCGGTCTGCCAGTATATATGTATTATATGATCATTACGGTACGATAGTAAGATCAAATATGCTTTCGCTGCCTATACCTTTCGATGACAGATCGGATCTGCCTTTTTCGTTTGCCGTGCGGGGATCGGGATCGCCTGAGGCAGTAACGACATTTTCAAACTCGAAACAGCGAATGTCAACTATAGGCATTTCAAATTTCTTTTTCATCTTCATTTACCTCCTGTATCAATCTAAGTTCACAGTTGCGCTGAGTGTTTCAGCGTTACTTGAATCATTGTAGTATACGCCGTTAACGATTACACCAAACAGCGCGTTTCCACCATTGAGGGTAACTGTTGTCGGGTTGCTTGAACCTTCGGTAAGATTGAGCGTGTTATCTCCAAGTGTCCAAGTGATATTGGCGGTATTGAACGAAGATGTGCTGTTTGCATAATTGCTGCTGAATGTAACGGTCCATGCCGCTGCCGTTGTTTCGTCTTCGTCTCCCATATAAGAGCCTACATACTCAGTAGTTGCAGTGATTCCTTCATCGGGCTCAGCCGTCGCAGGGGAGATAACACCATTTTCTATAGCAAAAGCATCGTTATCTAACCCAGCTGTACAATTATCGGGTGTTCCGGTGATGAGAGTTGTTTCCTTTGTAATGCCAACAGCGTTACCAGCCAATGTGATCGTGCCATTAAGATATGATGATTCATCAAGGTCGATCTGCGATAATACATTATTCCAGAGATACGAATATATTGTACTGCCTTCAGCATCAGTATCTCCGCCGTTTCCTCTTATACCTGGAATGGCTGAATCAACAGCTCCGACTGTTACATTACTCAAATTTAATCTCCCGCTAGCAGCGTTTATTGTATAGTCTTTACCTCCTGTTACAGTTGTATTTTTCAGATTGAGTGTTTTACTGTTATTGATTTCAAGGACACAATTGTTATTAGCGTTGCCGATTATGCTATGATCATTCCCGTCTATAGTTAAAGTGTCAATGTCAGATCCTTTTCCGTTGTCATTGAGTAAAAGACGACCGGTGTGTGCATCTCTCAATAGAGTTATAGTGTCTTTATCTCCGGCAGCTGTAAATGCAGACTCCAGAGTATCGTAATATGTTGTTGTATTATCACTAGTAATTGATGCAACACCGTCTTTAGTTATTTTCAAATTATCAAAAGTCACTGAACCTACAGCATGACGAAGGTACAGCTGTACTGACAATGTGCCATCAGACTGTGCTGTAAAAGTATATGAGAGCGTGCTTTCTGTTGTCAGATCATCAGTATCTCCAGCTTTGTGATTCAAAACACATTCATCTCGATAATTGGAAAATCCGGTGAGGTTAATTGGCGATAAACGCATATACACTATGTTCTGGGGCGTTTTGTGAGTATAACGGGTAATATCAGCTTCATAATCAACAGATATTGTGTATGTAGCTCCTGATTCAATAGCTATGGTTGCATATTTGTTATCATTTATGATCGGTCGTACCTGGACAGGAACTGTATTAGAATAGCCTTCAGCTATCTTCAGAGTAACACTGTTGCCGGTTCCTATAATTCCTGTTGCAGATGTGCTGCTTTCCTCAGTAATATAAGCGCTGCCTGAACCATCTGCATTTTGATGTAAATACCATTGAGTCTCATTACCTGATTCAAATACCGTAAATTCGTTAGTATTTGAATCAGCCGCTTGGGCGGACATCGGAACAGATACCATAGTTGCCGCCATAGCAGTGGCTGCGAACAAAGCAAATAATTTTTGTCTCATTTAGAAAATCATCCTTTCTTTTATCCCTCGTGTGATCTCCGGCAGATGTAGATCGAGGAAGTTATTTAAAGTGTTTCCGGAACGTAAACTTGTCCGGGACAGCAGGCGGGGAAAATGGATCCCCTTCCATGGCATATATTGTATCACAGGGGGAGGGGGTACACAAGTTAGGATGTTAATTATTATTATAATTGTAAAAAATCAAATAATAATATCGGACAGCGGCTCCGGCGCGCATAGTACACCATGGCTGCGCGTGACCGCAGAGCGCAATAAAAGACACACACCGATATATTTCCGCTAAGGTGTGTGTCTTTATGGGGGTATGTATAGAGTAGAAACCGCAGCCGCGGCATACGCCCTTATCTGCTCATGGGGCGATGCCTGAAGCGGGATAATATAGATAGAATGCAGAGGGAGAGGGTTGATCGTGTACGAATGGAGAGATGTAGATTCCAGTTCAGTCCCGCGCCTCGGCTGCTATGTATGCCGGTTTGATCACCGGAGGAAGCCGATCTTCCGGTTTCCTTTTCTCTACACATAGAGTATACCACAGACAGCGCTGTTGTTCAAGTTCGAAAAGTTATATCGTTAATTTTTTGATATATAATTCATATAAAGCAAACAGCACACCTAATGGGGTAAGGTGTGCTGTTGAGAGAGAGAGATTTATCAATCAATATCTAGATAATTTCTGAGTATTATACGCGCGTAAGTATCGCTTCAAGCTCGCCTTTTAGCTCCGCGTGTCCGGCTTGCGCCGGGATAAAAATGCTGCTGCCCTTCCTGAGCTTCAGAGTGATTCCGTTTACAGTGAGTTCTCCGCTGCCGTTTGTTATTACAAGTGAGCGGAAACTGTCCGCGCCGAGCGGCAATTCGTATTTGCCGTCACACAATACCTTTTCTACTGTGAAATACTTGCATGATGCCAATACATTCCCTTCCGCTTTCTTTTGAGCGGGAGAAGGAGAGAGACGGGCTACGTCTATCGCCTTTTCGATATGCAGCTCACGCGGCTTGCCGTCCGCGCCCGTTCTGCCGTAATCATAGACACGGTATGTTGTATTCGAATTCTGCTGTACCTCACATATGAGCGTTCCGGCGCAGATCGCGTGTATAGTCCCGGATGGGATAAAGAATACATCACCTTTGCTTATGCGGACCTTGTTTAGGATCTCAAGAAGCGTGTTATTCTTTATGCGTTCTGAAAATTCTTCCTTTGTGACCTCGCGGTTAAGACCGTAATATAGGTACGCTCCCTCATCGCAGTCAACTATGTACCACATCTCCGTCTTGCCGTATTCACCCTCGACGCGCATTGCGTATTCATCGTCGGGATGTACCTGTATAGAGAGATTGTCTTTGGCGTCTATGAGCTTTATGAGTACAGGGAAGAAATCAAATCTCGCCGCGTTTTTTCCCAGACATTCCTTGCCGTTCCTTTCGATATATTCGGAAAGCTTCATTCCGGCAAATTCACCGTACGATACGATGCTTTCGCCTGCCGGATGAGTGGAAAGCTCCCAGCTTTCCGCGGCCTTGCCGGCGTCTGTGTGCTTGCCGAATTCGTCTATAAGTCTGCGTCCGCCCCAGATGTAATCCTTTACCGGAGCTTCAAGCATTATCGGTTCAGTATTCATATTTGTCAACTCCCGTTTCTTTTTACTGAATACATTCTATCACTGCGGGAGCCGGGTTTAAAGCTTAAAAGTTGTGGATTTTATGCGAAATTTAACGGATAAGACGAATTTGTTAAATAACAGACATTTGATAGATTTTAAATATTGAATAAAAAAACACAGCGCAGAGCGCTGTGCGGCGGCTATTTTTTATTTGAGTAATGCTTTCTGTACTGTTCAAGAGTATAGCCTGTATGCTTTTTAAACGCCGTATAGAAGTAGCTGTTAGCGCTCATTCCCGTGCGGAGGCAGATCTGTGCGGCGCTCAGATCGGTCTCACGGAGCAGGCGGCAGACCTCGTCAAAGCGTTTTGACGCTATATAGTCTGATATCGATATGCCCTTACAGCGTTTGAAGATCGTTCGTGAGTAGTTTGCGCTCCTGCCGACATGTGATGCTATCATGTCAACGGAAAGCCCCGGATCCGTATAGCGTTCATCTATATACTCCCGTATGTCATCCGCAAGCTTTTCATATTTGCCTTTGGAGGACACGGCGGAGGTCTTGATGCTCCGTGAACATATATCCGTTACCGCAGCCTTGAATTCATCAAGCGTTTCGGGGGAGGAAAGCTCATTTTCAACGAGTTTGTTCTTTAATGAACCGTTTACCGATCCGGCTCCGGTGATGGAGACCACGGAGGAGAGCAGCATGTTCGCATATGCCGATGCGTAGGAGTACGGCATACGGCGAAGGGTATCAAAAAACTCTTCAATAGCCTTTCCGGCGCCGGTCATGTTACGCAGTCCCATTTCTCTTACAATGGCTTTTTCAAGTCTCGAAGGATACTCACAGTCACTATGAATATCCTCCAACAGGTCGTCATAGTTTATCAACGAGCCGTGACCGTGTGTAAAGCGGCAGCGCGCGGCGTATTCGGCACAGCGGTAGAGTTCCGGGATCTGATCATTACCGGACGCGAATGCTGTCGTGACCGATACTCCGCAGCGCTCTTTCGCAGTTTTGCTGAATAGGCCGATAAGCCGCTTGCTGAACGACTGCCCGGTATGGTTCAGGAGAAAAACTGTGTCGCATCCGCCTGAAAAAACAGTAGGGTAGACAAGGGTGCCGTCTTTGCCGAAGATACTTGTGCCGCATTCGGACAGATGCGTCAGAAGTGTGCCGAGCCGCGGTTTTTTTATTGCTGCGGTGTGGTCAAGACGCGCTATTACGACCGTATAATTTGTATACGGAAGCTCTATACCGCATTCCTCGAGCTGGGGAGATCCGGCAGCGGCGGAGCCGGTAAGAAGTTCGCAGATAAGATCGCCCCGCTTTATATAAGTGTATTCAAGCTCGGTTCTCTGCATTGCGTCATATTTTGTCATATGACGTTTTATACCTCTGAGAATGCTCCTGAGATCACGTTCCGTGCCCGGCTCGGCAGTATGCTCAGGGACAATACCGAGAGTGTCAAGAACATTTCCGCGCAGCCTGCGAAAAGGTTCGAATATGGACATTCCGATCCTTATTCCGGAAATGAAATACAGGAAGGTCAGCAGAAGCGCAAAAAGCAGCAGGAGCGCTATCTGTTTTCCGTAGGACACGATTATCGGCAGGGCGGACGAGGCTGATATGTACAATGTGTCATGAGATGCTCGGCTGTAACAATATATCGTTCCCCAGTGTTTTATGTATCCTTCACTGCCGCCGGTCTCTGTTATTTCCTTGATCGCTTGGTTATCGGAGAGATCTGTTCCAAAGACAGAGTTGTCTGTTGAAAACAGCACGGCATTTTTATTATCAAGTATGGTGAGCGACTTGACGGGGATACCGGATCCGTCATTTAAGATTTCATAGAGCTTGTCTGTGTCTGTAAAGACTGCCATGCCGCCGTCTCCGTACTTATAAAATGACATCAATGTATGTTTCTCATCTATACTGCGTCCGTTTTCATATTTTAAAATGTGCGGCGATCTGAGTATATTTGAGGCTGCACCGCGCACCTCGGAAAGGAGCTCGGTATCGGGAAAGTCAGACGAGGCATAGACGGGTGTCTCTCCTGTGTAGATAACGTCGTCCTTAAAATTAAAGAAGTATATACCGTCTATAGAACCGTATTCTGACTTTATTTCATTAATAAGCTCGGTCGTGTTATATGACCGGTCAAACGAGTATGGCTCCGTCATTGCTTCAAGCCCGGCGTTTACGCGTTTGAATACTTTTTGCGCAGCGGAGATGTGATCAGATGTTATTGTGCCTCCGATCTTTGCGGCTTGTGAAAGCAGCCCGCTTTGCGTCTCGGTAATGCGCGAGGTACCCATAAACGATACCGCAGTCACAAGTACTGCAGAATAGGCAAAGAAAACCATACAGGCTATGAGGAAGTATGGCTTAAGCGTGATGTAAAGCAGTCTGTTTGTCGTAAATTGCCTATAATATCCCAAAAGCTTTGATCTCAAAATTATACCTCCGTGTCTGTATGGTTTTTGTTGATATTTAATTATTTATTTATCGTCGTGCATATGTATTTTTCTGTATTGCTCAAGAGTATAACCGGTGTATTTCTTGAATGCTGTATAGAAATAACTGCTTGAGCTCATTCCAGTTTTGCGGCTTATCTGCTGGGCGGTGAGATTTGTCTCACGCAGCAGACGGCAGACCTCATCGAATCGTTTTCTTGATATGTATTCCGATATGGAAATACCTTTGTTCTGTTTAAAGATCGTTCTCGTGTAGTTTGCACTCTTGTTTACATACGAGGCGATAGTGTCGATCGAGAGGTTGGGGTCAGTGTAGTGTGTATCTATGTATTCCTGTATCGAGTTTGCTATCATAAGATACTTGTCATCTATGCGCGCGTCGCTCGATGCAATGAGCGCTTCACTGCATTTTGCCATTATAGTGTCTTTTATATCGTCCAGCGTTTCCGATCGTGTCAGCTCGTCCGAGATTATGTCGTTGTTGTCTTCGATCCTGCTGTCAGCCTTTATATGCGCTATTATTGCCATTATAAGAACGCATGAATGGACTATTATGTATACATACGGCATCTTTGATATTTCCGATACGAACTCGTCAACTTTACTTGCCGTTTTGTCCTTGTCTCTCATATTGATGGCGCGGATGATATCCTTCTCAAGCTTTGCCGGATATTCATTGCCTACCGATACCGGCGACATAAGATCAATGTAGTTTATCACGGCGCCGTGACCTTTTACAAGACGGTACTGCATCGCATATTTTGTGCGGCGGTAAAGCTCCGATACGCTGCCAAGACTATTGTTTCCCATGCTGTACGCCGCTGATACAGATATATTAAATATATTTTTAATATACTTTTGCAACAATTTTATACGTTCATCACTGCGAAACGGATCCTTGTGATTTATAAGGAATACAACATCGTACTCCTCGCCGTATGTGGTGGAGTAGGCCAGAGAATCGTTATTTGTGAATATCTCCGTGCCGACGTTCGCTATACCGTAAAGCACAAGTCCGACCTCGGCACGGTCGATCTGCTTTGCGTTGTCGAGTCTTACCAGAATGACAGTGTTATAGGGATGTCTCAGATTTATTTGATACTCGTCGACATCGGACTTGCTGAAATTGTATGTGCCGGTTATGATGTTGTAAATGAGCTCGCTGCGCTTCGTCTGTGTGTACATAAACTCGTTTTTGAGCATCGAGTCGTAGTTGCTCTTTATATCGGCAAGATTGTCGGCTATCTGTTTGAGATCGCTGTCCGTACCGCTTTCATTCTCGTCCTCGGGCGCCGATATTCCGAGTATTCCGAATACGTCGCTCCTGAGCTTTTTAAACGGTCTGAATATCGACATGCTCATACGTATGCTCGATATAAAATATAGAAGAACGAGCAGCACCGCAAAGAGCAAAAGGATAAATATCTGCCAGCTGTATGAAACGAGTATCGATGAAAGCTTTATGCTGCATACATACGCTGAATTTAGTGTATCCGACTGACGGTAGCAGTATATCGTGCCGTGCTCCGTAATAAAGCCTGTTGTATCCTCGGCTTCATATATCTTTTTTACGATCTCCGAATCGGATACATCGTTTCCGAAAAGCTCCGGTGCGGTAGAAGATATAACGATACCGTTATTGCTCAGAACGAACATGTTTTGGTCCGGATTATTGTAATCTGCGTTTATCATTGAGTTATAGAACTCGGCGTCTATGAAAACCGCCATCGCAGCTGTATCGCTGTATTTATATATGGAAACAAGCGTCGGCTTTTCAAGCAGCGTTTCGTTATCTTTATATTTTAATATATGAGGTTTATTCATGGTATATCGCCCGGAGGATGCCACCATTGCGAGCAGCTCCTTATCGGGGAAGTCAGCCTCATTGTACACAGGATTGTCTCCAGTATATATGAGATCATTATTCAGATTAAAGAAATATACACTGTCTATAGCCGTACAGCCGAGCTTCATGTCATTCATGAGATTCGTAGCGTTCACAGATATCTCGATAGAGTATGGCTTAGTCATGGCATCGATCCCGGCGCCCTCGGTCTCAAATGCGTTTGTCGCCGCGGATGTAAGTCCGCGCAGCAGGAAATCGTTTGTAGTCTCTGCCTGAGAGAGCATCTTATCCTGTGCCGTAGTAATCTGCGAAAGAGCGGCGTTTGTGACGCTCACCACCAGCACAGCCGCATATGCTATAAACACCATGCATGCGATGAGAAAGTATGATTTCATCGTGCCGTGGAATAATTTATTCAATTTAAACTGGTTATAATAATCTTTTAAAGCCTTTTTCAAGCTGTTCACCCCAATATATTTTTCTTATGCCTACAATACATTTGTTTGCTTCTGTAAGTCTTACGGAAATAATTATAGCATATTGCACAAAGAATGTCAAGGATAATCA
>DVNB01000115.1 GCA_018714695.1 Candidatus Ornithomonoglobus merdipullorum
GGGAAATATATCATGGATGAATCTTTCAAATAATGTAAAAATAGACGGCGACAGGCATTCTTTCAACGACACATTGAGTACATTGGAATATTTCGCAGACAGCGCTGTTATATATCGTCTTAATAAGGATAATCAGATTTCATCGATAGACACATCGGAGCTGGGTGACAAGGAAACTGATGTATCGCTTCAGAAGACCATGTCTTTGAATTCTGACGGCCATCGATGGATGAATAATAACAAGATGTTTGACAGGAATGTCATCGTGGATACAAGCGCAGTTGTATTTAAGGTGCCGCCGGAGTCTTCGGAGGACAGGGATGATTCGACCTATTCGGTAGCCGCGCTCAGTGATTTTGTATCAAACCGCGTATACCAGGTAGAAGCATATAAAACGGGTTCTTCCGCGTATTCAACGATACTTGTATGGTATGAGAATAAATACTATCAAAATTCGCGGGAAGCAATGATAGTTGTTGAGAAAGTTACACATGCAGTGAATGCCGACGGTGAGGAGATATACAATATTGAGGGCTGGCAGAATGGTTCCGAAGTCAACGTGGAGCTTGAATACCCGCATGATATAGTCCCGAAGCGCGGCGATTGCATAAGAGTAGGACGTGATAAAAATAATGTTGCCGGTTTGGTTGAGATACATTATGATTATGAGAGGAACGGCTCCGGAGCTACAGATGTAGAATCCGATTGGCACTGGAATGACGTGAACGGCGAGCCTTACGATGCAATAAACAATTATTGGAACGGAACGTTCAATGATCTTCAGGGCGATTTTAGGCTTGGGTTTGGATATGTTGTCGGTGTTGAGGATACTCTCGTAAAGATAAGCTATACTCAAGGCAGTGACACAGTTAACGAGATAATACCTACAGGCGGTGATGTGCCTATCATAGTATATGATGCCGAGACAGATGAATTCAGAGAAGGCAGTATCGGAGACCTGATGTCTATGGAGACATACGGAAGCAATTGCTCAACAATAGTTGCAAACTTCAGCTGGGGCGATCTTACAGAGCTGTATGTTATAAATAACAGATACAAAGAATATGGTGACTAAGGTGATCAAAAAGAGCTGCACTATAAAGGCGATACGCGGAGATAATTCGGAAAATGTCGCAAAGACTGTGAAGTATTGCAAAAAAAACGGCATAAGCAAGCTTGTGCTGGAGAAGGGTGAATATCATTTTTATCCGGAGCTTGCGGCGGAAGCTCAAAATTGCTGTGTGTCCAATCACGGACATAACGGTTTCCGCCGCACGGCGTTCCTCATAGAGGATATGAAGAGCTTTGAAATAGACGCATCGGGAAGTCTGTTGGTGTTTCATGGAGCAATGAATGCTGTAATAGCCCGCAGATGCGGATCAGTGACTGTAAAGAACGCATCGGTACTCTATGAGCGAACAAATCACGCAGCATACCGCGTTGTTGAAAGCTGTGAAGATCACGTAGATATCAAACCATGCGGAGAACGACAGTTTGTATATGAGAACGGTTTATTATACCATGAAAATGAACAGGGGATGAGAGATCTTGTTTATTCATGTCTGGAAAAGGATCCCGCAACACAGTTTTTCGCGACCGGCGAGCAATGCTTCGGAAATGATTTTTTGTATCATAAAAATGCGAATATAACCGGTGATACGATCCGTATCTATGCTCCGGAAAGAAAGCCGGCGGTCGGGAACGCGGTCATTCTTATAGCGGCAGAGAGATATGCGAATGCGCTGCTTGCTATAGATTGCAGTGACGTTACGTTTGCGGACTGCTGTGTGTACCGCTGCTATGGCATAGCGTATATGGCACAGAAATGCGGGAATGTGACATTGAAGCGCTGCAGAACGGATAATTATAAGGACAACGTTTTTTCCGCCAATGCCGACGCGTCACACTTTGTGGGATGTTTCGGGAAGATCGTGATCGATGACTGCGATTTCAGATACCAGCTTGATGACGGAGTAAATATACATGGAGTATTCACACGCATACTTAAAGTGACAGACAACTCCTTGATTGTAAGATATTCTCATTATCAATGCAGAGGTATAAGAACATTTGATGACGGCTGCACAGTATCGGTGCTCAGCGACGGAAGCCTTATACCGTATATGGATAAGACGGTGCTTAAGGTGAATGAAATAAACACCGAATGTACGGAGCTTGTTTTAAAAGGCGGCACAGGCGGGATAAGGGAAGGAGATATAATAGACAGTATCGATTTTTATCCTGAGGTCCTTATTGAGAATTCATGCTTCGCTGATAACCGCGGCCGCGGGATACTTATCGGCTCTAAAAGAAAGTCGGTCATACGGAATAATTACTTCAGGGTTAACGGGACTGCTGTGCTCCTTGAGAGCGACTGCTCTTACTGGTACGAATCCGGCGGAGCGGGGGATCTGCTCATAGAGGGAAATGTTTTTGAAAAATGTATATATACTGACCGTCCGTGGGGCGACAAGGTGATATATACGGTCCCAAGAGCGTTTATGGAAAAGAACAAATATTACCATGGAAAGATAGTTATAAGGGACAATGATTTTTCGTCGTCAAACGCACCTGCTGTGGATATAGGAAATGTGAGATACTTATCAGTATCGGGAAACAGGTTCGGCGATGCGAAAGGATCTATCAGATCGTATCACTGCGGAAATGTCCCGGAAGAAGGAGGAGGCTTGAAATGAAAATATTGGCTGCAGCGGCTCTGGCACTGCTGGCGGGAACAAGTGTTCTGGCATATACGGGGCAGTCTGATTGGGCTGATGAGACGTTAAGAAGCGCGGAGGCAAACAATATAATGCCGTATGTCATTGAGATATCGGATGTGTCAATGCCTGTAACGCGGGCGGAGTTTGCGGCTGTTGCCGTTAGGCTCTATGACGCGATGAGTGATGTGGATGCGGAAGCGGCGTCATATAATCCGTTTACCGATACTGCGGACCGTGACGTCCTGAAAGCGTATGCGGCGGGGATAACAACAGGGGTTACCGATACAACGTTTGAGCCGGATTCATACCTTTCCAGAGAACAGGCTGCGACGATGCTTGCAAGGGTATATTCTCTTGTTGAAAACAGAGAACCGTCGCCCTCGTATTCGCAGTTGTTCAATGACGATGCAAACATATCCGAATATGCGCGAGCGTCGGTATATTTTATGAGTGAGAATGGGATAATCTCGGGCATAGGAGAGAATATGTTCGGACCGGATGATACGGCATCGCGAGAACAGGCGGTGGTGATAGCGGAGCGCATGTTTGAGAAGTTCAGACCGGAGCTTGCAGCAACACCTATACCGGAGGTAACGCCGGCGCCCGGGACAACTCAGTCACCCGTGCAAACGGAGTCACCGGAAGAAGGGGATATGCTGAGCCGTATACCGGTACCCGGCTTCGGTACCGTAACGGAGACATCTGAGGATGAATACAGTGCGGAGATGACGGTTGAGGGCGTTACCCTTGAGGATTTCGAGGCATATTCGCAGACGGTTGAGGGACTCTTCCCGATACATGTAAATAACCTTGAAAACGCGTTTGTCATAAAATCGGACGGTGAGTATGATATAACGGTAAACTACGGAAATGGTATAATGACAGTGTCGATCGAAAGAGCGGGCTGAATGCGCGGCGGACGCCGGGGCGATCATTTTGTGTCCCCGGCGCTGCCGGATGCGCAGCAGCGGAACGGAGGAGCTATGAAATTTCTTGGTACCGGCGCCGGAGCAGGAACGCCGAATCCGTTTTGCAGGTGCAGGATATGTGAGAATGCGCGGAAAGTGAAGGGCAGGGAGATAAGGACGCGTTCCTCATTTCTTTTAGACAGCAAAACGGTGATAGATATAGGTGCGGATTATTTCGCACAGTCCTTTCTTTATGATACATGTTTTGCCGAAACAGAACATGTTCTTTATACACATATGCATGATGATCATATAAATTATACTATGATGTGGGAGAGGCTCGTAAGACGCAGCAGTGAGCAGCACACATTGAATGTGTACCTTGTCGGCGATGCATATCGATTCATTACAGATTTCTACAAAACTTCACTTATTACAAAAGGCTGTGAAGCATGTCTTGATCCGAAAAATATCAATATAGTAAAGCTTGAACATGGAAAAGAATATATGATAAGCGGATATAAGATCACGCCGGTGAAGGCGAATCACGAAACCTCGTTTGAGAAAAACGGCAGTAATTATCTTATAGAGCAAGGCGGGAAAAAGCTGTTCTACGGGCTGGACACCGGCGGATTTTCGGATGAGGCACTGGAGCTGTTGAAGGGGGCGGGACTCGAGGTCCTTATAACCGAATGTACATTCCCAGCTGAAAACCATATAGGCGGATACTGCGGGCATATGGATCTCACGATGCTTTGGGAAAATCTTGCGATTCTGTATGAGATTCGAGCGATAAATGACAAAACGAGGGTATATATATCACATATTGAAGCGATGGGGATGACGCATGAAGAGCTGTGCGCCTATACCCAAAATATAGGCAAGCCGTACAGGGTCATAACGGCACACGATAATATGGAGATAGAATTATGAGGATAAAGGGCATTATATTTGACAAAGACGGAACGCTTTTAAAATTCAAAGAATTTTGGATACCCGTTGCAAGAGCGGCGGCAGAGTCGGTGCTCCAAGAGACAGGGTGTCCGAAGGATGCGGCTGATGAAATGCTGCGCGCCGCGGGCGCATATGACGGGATAAACGGAAAGCTGTGCTCGGGTACATATGCGGATATAGCGGACGCTTTTGAGGAGACCATAAAAAAAAGGCGCCCGGGATGTACTGCGGGGAATATTTATGATCTTACGCGCAGCGCGTTTGAGGAATGTGTAAAATACGGTGAGATAATACCCGTATGCAAAAATATAAAAAACGTAATGGAAAATCTTAAGTGTAGGGGGATATCGCTCTTTCTTGTGACTACGGACGAATATGAGATAACGAAAAAATGTCTTGACGAGCTGGGAATAACGGAATATTTTGACGGTATATATACAGATGACGGTGAGGGAAAAACGAAGCCGGATCCTTATTTCATATATCGAATAGAGGAAGAATCGGGACTGGCTCCCGAGGAGCTTTTAATGGTCGGAGATACTCTGACGGATATTGAATTTGCAAACAACGGCGGTATTGCTGCGGTTGGCGTGGCATATGCCGGTGAAGATAAAAAAATACTGGGGAAAGGCGCGGCTGCAATCATAGACGACATATCGCAGCTTGAGGAAATACTTAATGAGATTTAAGTTCGCAAAATATATGATCCCTTCTGTCGTGTCCATGGTTGTTGTCGGTTCGAACGCGAACATAGACGGCCTTTTCATAGGAAATATAATGGGCGACGACGGCTTGGCGGCTATAAATATAGTATGGCCGATAGTCGCGTTTGCGGCTGCGGCGGGGACGGGCATTGGAACCGGCGGAGCTGTCATGCTCAACAGACTGAGAGGCATGGGAGAGAAGCTGCGCGCGGAGACGGTGAAGAACACGGCGCTGATATTTCTTGTGATCTTCGGTATTGCAGCAAGCGTTTTACTGTGCCTTTTCCGCAGTCCGCTGCTTTCGCTGATGGGGGCGGAAGGAAGAGTTTTCGAGCTTGCCTCGGACTATGCGCTTGTTATAGGTGGTGGCGCCGCTGCGCAGATATGCGGCGCAGGCATAGTGGCGCTTCTCAGAAATGACGGAAAGACGTACGAGGGAATGGCTCTCTCGATAACTGGGCTTGTGATGCATATAGTGTTGGACGCTCTTCTCGCAAAGGATATGGGAATGAAGGGCGTTGCGGCGGCAACGGTTATATCTCAGGCTGTGATATCCGTCGCGGGGTATGTGCTTATAAAAAAGAACCGGGGCGCGGGAGTGAGACCGCTCGTTGCAGGCGAGATACTCAAGAGTGCGGCGGCGCCGTTCGGTCTGAATTTCGTACCGTCACTGGTGCTGATGTTCACGAATTTCTTTGCATTGAGAAGCGGCGGTACGGCGGCGGTGAGTGCGTATGCGGTGATGAGCTATGCGGTATACACATTCGATTATATCTTTCAGGGGGTATGCGATGGGGTGCAGCCTGCTATAAGCTACTCATGCGGCTCGGGCGATGTGTCGGTAAGGGAAGGGGCTGTAAAGCGCGGTGCTCTGATACTTGGGATAATATCGGTGCTGTTCTCCTTTTCAACACCGCTTCTGATTGGATTCATGCCGAAGCTTTTCGCTGTGTCGGAAGCAGCTGAAAAAATGATGGATACGGGATTTATAATATACGCTTTTGCGTACCCGTTCAAAGCCGCGGCAAAGTTTATATGCGCATACTATTATGCGTGCGGGGAGAAAAAGATATCAAATATACTCGTTTATCTTGATCCGCTGATACTGACGCCCACTTTCTTGGTTTTGGGCTCGGTGGCGCTGGGGACGAACGGAGTATGGGCGGCTATGACGGCAGCGCAGACAGTGCTTTGTGCTGCGGGCATTATATGTATCTTGATAAGCAACAGAAAAAAGACTGCGGAGGAATAAAGAATGAGCAATATATACAGAAAGACGCCGGTCATGGGATGGGCGTCATGGAATTGTTTCAGAACAGATATAAATGAGGAGAGGATGAAGAGGCAGGCGGATCTGCTTGTTGAAACAGGGCTCGCGGACTGCGGATATACATATCTCAACATGGACGATGGCTTTTTCGGCGGGAGAGACGAAAACGGCGATCTCTTGTTTCATAAAGATCGTTTTCCCAACGGAATAAAGCCGGTGGCGGATCATGCGCACGGCCTTGGACTTAACGCCGGGATATATGCCGAAGGCGGTGACAGGACCTGCGCGTTTTACTACGATAACGAGGGCAAGAACGGCGATGGAGTGGGTCTGTACGGGCATGAAAAACAGGATCTTGAGAAATTTCTTATCGAATGTGATTTTGATTTCATAAAGGTCGACTGGTGCGGAGGTATAAGACTGGCGCTTAATGATAAGGATCAGTATACCAAAATAGCTGAAATAATAGAAGATATCAGAGAGCGTACCGGAAAATGTATTGTTTTTAACATATGCCGCTGGCATTTCCCGGGCGAGTGGGCTGTGGGTATAGCAGATTCATGGCGCACGGGAGCGGACATAACACCGGATTTCAAGTCGATACTGAATCAAATAGACAATGTGAAGCCCTTGAGAAAATTTTGCTCACCGGGACATGTGAATGATCTTGATATGATGCAGATAGGAAACGGACTTACACCGGCAGAGGAAAAGGCACATTTTATAATGTGGTGCATGTTGTCCGCGCCTCTTATGATAGGATGCGATCTTGAGAAAATAGAAGATGCCGCTCTCGGCCTGCTCAAAAACAGGAGGCTTATATCGATAAACCAGGATGAACGGTGTTTTCAGGGATATGTTGTAAAAGAATATACAGAGAACGGAGAACTCACCGGTGAGGTGTGGTATAAGCCGCTTTCGGGAGAGAACAGGGCGGCGGTAGCGTTTCTTAACAGGAGCGGCAAAAAGATGCATATGGATCTTTTGGAGCTTGATGATATCACGGAAGCTTATGATATTTGCGGAAACAAAGCAGCGGCAAAGCTTGCCGCGGATGTAGATCCGCACGGTGCGGAGGTTTTTGAGATAAAAAGAACCGGCAGTGATGAGCCGAAGGATATAAACGGCGGTTTGATCCCGGACTCAAGATGGGAATGGTGGAGACCCAAGTATATAAGCCTTAAAGAGGCAGAGCGGCTGAGAAAAAACGGCGCGGCGCTCATAGATGTCAGAAGTGAGGCGGAGTTTGGAGCATCGCATATCGAAGGAGCAATCAATATACCTCATACCTCAATATACCGTGAAATAGAAAAATACGTTCCCGATAAGGATACACCCGTAATAACATATTGCTGTACCGGAAAACGGGGAACTCAGGCTCAGCTTGCTCTTGAATATCTTTTTTATAAGAATATGTATATACTTATCTGGGATAACAAGGAGGAACAGTAAGTGGATATTAATAATTATTATGCGGAGGAAAATGAAAAGCCGTTAGATAAAATTGCCTATAATGGCGGCTTTTGCGGCATATTCAGAACTATATGTTGTATAGGTGATAGTTTATCATCAGGTGAGTTTGAGACGGTCGGAAAAGATGGCACCCACCACTATTATGACATGTATGAATACTCATGGGGGCAATACATCGCCAGAATGACAGGCAGCAAGGTGTATAATTTTTCGCGAGGCGGCATGACGGCTAAGCAGTATTGTGAAAGCTTTGCCGATGATAATGGATTTTGGGCTGCAAAATTTGCATCACAGGCGTATATAATAGCGCTCGGTGCAAACGACAAATGGCAGGAGTATGAGACAGGTTCGGTGGCAGATGTGGATCTTGATGATCACATAAATAATAAGAAAACATTTGCCGGATATTATGGCGAGATAATCCAAAGAGTAAAAAAAATAAGTCCGGATGCAAAGCTGTTTTTTGTGACAGAGCCGAAACATTCATCTGATAATGAGAAAGCTGTACTCCGAAAACAGGAGGAGCGTGAGGTCTTGTACGGCTTTACGAAACTGTTTGAAGGCTCGTATGTTATAGATCTGTATAAATACGGACCGGTATACGATGACAAATTTAAATATAATTTTTATCTGAACGGGCATATGACTCCATCCGGTTATATGTTGAGCGCGAATATGATAGCGTCATACATTGATTATATAATAAGGAGCAATCCGCGTGATTTTGCGCTTGCCGGACTGATAGGAACAGGTATAGACCCGGGAGTGACCGATACGATCGAAAGGAATTTATATGAAGATAGAAAACTATTTTGAAGATCCTAAGATGCTTCATGTTGGCTGTGAGGAAAACAGGGCGTATTATATCCCATGCAGAAGCCGAGAAACTGCGTTGAGCTTTTGCCGTGAGGAGTCCGAGGCATTTTTCCTGCTTAGCGGCGATTGGCATTTCAGATATTACGAAAGCGTTTATAAATGCGAGGATTTTGTAACGAATGATATATGGAGAG
>DVNB01000116.1 GCA_018714695.1 Candidatus Ornithomonoglobus merdipullorum
TTAAGCTCTGTTTCTGTAGATGCTTGATATTTTGGAGCTTTTAACATTTGCTTCATCTCTCCACGCATTTCGGCTTGATCTTCATTGTCAAGTCTATTGTATAACTTTATAAATTCGTCTTCTATTTTTATTGGTGTGTCTGTCCAACCCATTAAATACGATGGATCGCATTTGAGTATTTGTGCAAGTTTCGTTATTGTTTCATGCTTTATATTTTTAATAGCCCCGCTTTCGTATCTTTGCATTGTTGCTTCTTTTATTTGCAACTGTTCAGCTACATATAATAATGTGTAACCGAGTTCTAAACGACGATGTTTTATTCTTTCATGGATCGTTGTCATTTTTATCACCTCTAAGAAGATTATACCATAGTTTATGATATAATGCAAGTGCAGCTTTGCATTTTGCATACTTGCTGCGGCGGAGAAGATGGATGATCCCCAAAAAGAGCAATGGCAGATCCTTGCATCGTATTTTCATTAAAATGGCAAATTAAAGTGAAATAACATCAGAAATTAATAAAAAATATAGCAAAAATCAAAAAAAAGATGAGAATAATTAAAATCCACATATGATCGTTACGGATTTGACTTGATATTTGTTTATAATGTATGATAAAATGAAACCATCAAAAAACGTTTAGGGAGGGTATTAAAAACTATGAAGAAAAAAATAGTGGCATTAGCTACTGCTGTGTCAATGATGTCTTCTATGATCCCTATGTTTTCTATAACTGCGGGGGCGTCACCTCAGATCGATGAGATGGGATACACAGATATCACTCAGGATATCGCTCCTCAGATATTGGGAACTTATGGTGTCAGCGGGGACGCGGGCGCATTGCTTGACAGCGACACAGGAACAAGCATTACGATCACCAGAAATGCATCGCCGTGGATAGGCGGGTTTGTATTGGATGCGGGAGACGGAATGACATTTGCAAGCGTGGACGCAATAGACTTCACCTGCAGCAACGGCGACGATCTCTATATCTTCGGTTCAAACGACAACATCCAAGAGGCGATACAGACAAAGCAGGATGAAGGCGTTACGGACTTCTGCGGAAACAATTATGATAAATTCAATGAGGACACGCTGGGGATACCGGTAACGCTGATAAGCACGGCGGAAGTTGGCTGGTATCAGGACAGTGACGGAATATATTGGGGAAGAAATATAACAAATGATCTTGATTACCGCTATTTGTATATCGGTACACCGAGATATAATGCAAAGACTGATATCGGCGAAATGAAGCTTATGCACGCTCCGGCGGGCACGGTGACTGTGAACACAAGCGAGAATTGCGAAGTCTCATACCCCGAAACATTCAATGCGGGCGATGAGGTAACGATCACTGTCACGGCTGATGAAGGCTATGAGCCTTCAAAGCTGAATATAAACGGCGAAACCGTCGGATTGACGGCATCCGACGATGTTGATGGCAAAAAGACAGCAGAATATACTATTGAAAGCGCCCAGGCGGTAATAAGTGCCGACGCATGGGCTGATCCGTCGGAGGGCAGGCTTTATATGACAGCTCTTACGGAAAAGCCCGAAGTATTAGGGGACGATGTCAGATTCGGAACACTTCCGGCAGCGTGGAGCGACAACGATACTACCGGCAGATACGACTTCTTGTCCTACGGCGGTCTCGCGATCTTTGACGCGGAGGCGGGAGACGGAGAGCCCGGCGACAGATACAAGATAGACAGCATAATAGCGTATGCGGGACAGGATATGCCGGGCAGAGCGCATTTTAAGGTTTTCGGCACAAATGATGAGCTTACGGCGGATATGTTCACAGCAGCGGACGGCGCGAACAGCGGCAGTGAAAAATTGACAGCTCTCACCCATGGCGATAACGATGATCCGTTTTTCGGCACCGGAGCTTATACCGACAACAGCAGCGGAGGCAAGGATGCTGTCAGAGGCGAATACACGGTCAACGGAGATACGAGCTACAGATATATAATCATCCATTCTGACCATAGGAATATGATGTCGCTTTCAGAGCTTAAATTTTACGGGTCGGTAAGGGGCGCCGATGAGCCTGATCCGACGCCGGAACCGACACCCGAGCCGGACAAGAGCACTGAAATCACGGTAAACACACAGGAGAATTGTACAGTTACAGTCCCCGAATGGTATTACATAGGCGGTGATGTAACGGTAACCGTTACGGCGAATGAGGGCTATGAGTCATCCAAGCTGAATATAAACGGCAGAACAGTTAAGCTTGAAAAGGATGAGAACGGCACTGTAACGGGCACGTTGACAGACGCGCCGGAAACGATCTCTGTTGACGCATGGGCTGACCCGACCGCGGACAGGATCGCGCTGGATACGCTTACAGCGGAGCAGCTGCCGGGCGTAACGGCGCTGGGAACGCTTCCGGATGCATGGAGTGACGGCGATGTTACGACATTCGCGGACTTCAAGCCTGCACCGGGTCTGGCGATCCTTGACGCGGGTGAAGGGAACAGATATGCCTTGAGCAAGGTAATATCCTACGCAAGACAGGATATGCCGGGAAGATCTCATTTTAAAATTTTTGGCACAAACGCAGAGCCGCTTACGGCTGATATGTTCACAGATGCAAACGGCGCAAACGGCGGCTTGGTGTTCACAGAGCTGACGCATGACGGCGACGCTTTCTTCGGCACCGGTTCATGGGACAACAACCGCGGCGGCGGGATAGATGCGGTAAGAGGAGAATACGACATCGATACCGACAGGAGCTACAGATATATCGTCATCCAGTCGGATCATAGGAACATGATGTCGCTCGGAGAGCTCAAGCTGTACGGCACCGTAAGACAAGAGGGTGACCCGAATGAGCCGGAGCCGGAAAAGGGCACGGCAGCTGTAGGCATACATTCACATTGTACGGTCGGACCGGTGGCGGAATTCAACGAGGGCGATTCGGTATCGATCACCGTTACAGCAAATGACGGATATGAGATCAGCAAGCTGAATCTCAATGACCAGACTGTTAAAGCGGTAATATCCGAGGACGGAAAGACTGCCACATATAATTTGGCTTACGCGCCGAAAAATCTTACGATCGACGCGTGGGCTGAAAAAACTGAAGGCAGACTGGAAATGAATTCGCTAAGTGAAAAGCCCGAGGGGTTAGACACCATAACGTCATTTGCGGCAGAGCCGGCAGAGTGGAGCGATAATGACGCTACAACGACGGGGGATATAGCGAGATACCCCGGCTTGATAATCTATGACGCGGGCGAGGACTCGAAATACGCGCTGAGCCGCGTTGTAACATATGCGAATGCGGCATATCCGGGCAGAGCGCACTTTAAAATGTACGGCACAAATGAGGAGCTTACAGCGGATATGTTCACAGCGGAAAACGGCGCCGATGCTGAAAAGCTCACTGTTCTTACAAATGATGAGGGCAACTTCTACGGAACAGGCTCATGGGAAGGCAGCGGCGGCGGCAACGGTGATGCTGTAAGACAGTATTATGATGTTCAGGGCGGCAAGGGCTACAGATATATCATACTGCAGTCGGACAATACAAATTCATTGTCGCTTTCGGAGCTGAGGTTCTACGGCGAGATAAGAGACAAGGATGCGCCGGATCCGAAGGATCCGTCGGAGATAACCGATCCGCGTCTTATCACCTATGATCTTCCGGACGAGGTGGACAGAAATAAGACATATATAGTAAAAGCGCGTCCGGCGGGAGCGGGCGATGACGAATGGCAGACTGTAGAAGTCTACAGTGTGCAGGTAATGAGCAGCAATACAAGATGGGCAAGCATGGCTTTCTTTGACTGCACAGGGGAAACCGAGATCCAGGTGACATGTACGGGCAAGGGCACAGGCTTTGACGACATGGAAAACGGTCTTAACAGCAGCACATCTATTTATCCCGCCAGCTACGGCATAGTGCCCGAGTTCGAGGAAGGCGGAGATGTGATAACCTTTACGATGAAACCGGGACAGAGAGTGGTATTGGATCCTAATGATGATTCAAGGCGCAATCTCCATATTTGGGCAGACTATCCGATAGATCTCCCCACGGTGGAGGAGCTTGAGTCGGAGGGCAAGACCGTAACGGTGGTGGACGCGTCAGAGGGTGGCAATCTTGCGGAAAGCTATGATACCGATATCGTATACGTAAAACCGGGCTTTTACTCTGAAGGGTACAAGGAAACTCCGCATTATATAAAGGATAATCAGACGTGGTATCTGGAGCCGGGCGTGGTTATCCAGGGCTTGATGAATCTGGACTACACCACGAACGCAAAGCTCATAGGACGCGGCTTGATCTGGAGACCGCAGTATGCTTCAATAACGGTAAATGATGCCGTAAACGCGCATATTGAGGGCATGATGGGCTTAAATCACGGCTGGGCTGATAACGGCGGATATTTCATAAATATCGCAAACAGCAAAAATATATACGTTAAGAACCTGAAATCGATCGGACGTCATAAGTGGGGCGATACAATGGATATATTCTGCTCCGAGGACGTGACCGTCGAGGGCTGTTTCTTCCGAGGAAATGATGATTGTATAGCGATCTATGGTCCGCGCTGGACAGGCAACTATTGGGGAGAAACGGGTAATGTAAGGAATATCAAGGTGAGAAACTGCGTACTGATGCCGGATGTGGCAAGACCTATCCATCTCGGCACCCACGGTGACAGCACATCGCCGAACGGCGGACGTGTGATCGATAACTGCAGCTTTGAGGATATCGATATCCTTACATACAGCAAGTACGCGCCCGGTCCTCAGCCGATCCGTATGGATCCGTCCGACGGAAATATGATCTCGAATATATACTTTGACGATATACGTATCCAGGACGGCCGCGCAAACAATATCTGTGATTTCTACATCACGGTCCAGGGCAGATACGGTACAAATATAGTCAACGGAAAAGGGATAAACAATGTATACTTCAAGGATGTGCAGTATACAAATGAAAATGATTTCGGCGGGAAGATCGACGGAGCGATGAATCATTACAACAGGGCAATGGCGCAGAACATAACGTTTGAGAACCTTGTGATCAACGGTGAGGTCGCTCTCAGCGCGGAGGACGCGCATATAGATCTCGGGACCAGGAGCGAGGGTCTGGTACGCAACATCAACTTCGTGCAGTCGGGCGAGTCGGAGTATCAATATAATCCGGAGATCGTGCCGGAGGATATCTGGCCCGAATATTACGATTACGCAAGAGCTGACGGCGTAACGGTAACCGCTTCCGCTGATCTCGCGGGAACGGGCGATCCGGGCTTGGTGATCGACGGCAGCGCGGATACCGTATGGGAGTCCGATATGAGCACCGGAAGCTCGGTCTACAACAGCGAGGATAAGACAGTTACGGGCGAGGGCATAACGGTCGATCTCGGCGCTCAGCGTCTCATCAACGCGGTGAGACTGACATGGGGTGATCCGTCTCTCAGGCATGATTACCGTATCTACGTTTCAAAGGACGGACAGGACTGGAGCGTGGGACACACAGACGAGCATGCAGTCGGCGCGGTCAATTCGAAGTCGAGGGCGGAATATAACACGCGTGTAAAGACAACATGGTTCATGAACCAGTACGATCCTAAGGGCGGTTCGGAATGGATCATAGGACAATACGTAAAGATCGTTCCGCAGGAAGGCACGAAGCTGGATATTGCGAGTCTGGAGATCCTGGGCGAGACAAGTCCGGATCAGGATCCGTCAGAGCTGAGCAGTGAAACGGCTGCGGTAACGGCTGAAAGCGAGACCGCGGAAACAGAAGAGATAACTGAGATCAAAACGGTTGAGGATCTTGAGAAATTTGCCGCAAGCGTGAATGCCGGCAGCAGCTACAGCGGAAAGACCGTAACGCTTGCAAACGACCTTGATCTGTCGGATATCTATAATGAATCCGGCAAGTCATGGACGCCGATCGGCTCACAGGACAGCGACGGTTATATCATCAATGCCTTTGCGGGCACCTTTGACGGCGGCGGTCACAGCATAAAGGGACTTTACATCAATAACGAAACGGGCAGAGAGCAGGGCTTGTTCGGCATAGTTTCGGGTACAGTCAAGGATCTGACCGTGGAAGGAGAAGTGACGGCAAGCTCAGCCGTCGGCGGTATCGCGGGCTGGAACTACGGCAGTATAATAAACTGCACAAGCAGCGTGAACATTACAGCGCGCAGAGAAGCGGGAGGTATTGCCGGAACGCTTGGCAATAACGCGCTTATCGAGGGATGCACCAACAACGGCGATGTTACAGTTACAAATAAAGAGACATATGCCGGAGGCATTGCCGGTCACAATAACAGAGGTATGATACTCAACTGCACCAATTCCGGCAAGATAGAAAACGGCTCGCAGGGCGGCGAGGACGCTTTCAGAAATAAGATCGGCGGTATCGTGGGATTCCTGTATTCGGGAAAGGTTGAGAACAGCGATAACTCGGGCGAGATCACAAGCCATGAAGAGATCGCGTCATATACAACCGATATAACGGACAACTATGTCGGCGGTATCGTTGGTTACAGCGAGGGCGGAACGATCACATACAGCGATAACAGCGGTAAGGTGAACAATGCTGTAAACTATGCCGGAGGCATTGCGGGCTATCTTCAGAACGGCGACAGCGTAATGTACTGCAATAACACCGGTGAGGTCACAAGCGGAACATATGCCGGAGGTACAGCGGGATTTAGCAGATCGGATATATCGGTTTGTGAAAACAGCGGAAATGTCATATGCGATAACGGATTTGCCGGAGGTATCGTCGGATATCTGTCCTCGGGAGTTTTAAACAACTGTACATATTCAAATAATGACGGTCTCGGTATCGCGGGAAGAAATGATATGGGACAGATCATAACAGATGAGGATTCAAAGCCGACACCGCCGCCGGTGTCACCGGGAACACCGACGGAAACACCTGCACCGCCTACGGGAACGCCGGAAGCGCCGACAGGAACGCCGGAAGCACCTACGGAGTCTCCTGAGGCACCTACAGGAACGCCTGAGGTACCGACGGGAACACCGGAAGCGCCAACGGGAACGCCTGAGGCACCTACGGAGTCACCGGAACCGCCGACGGAATCACCGGCGCCGCCTTCGGAGTCGCCCGCACCTGATCCGGATAAGGTCACCGTATATGCGGAGGACGGGATCATAATCATTGCAACATACGGCGAGGATAAAACTTTGCTGAAGGTTGAGTTTGCGGGCGAGGTCAAGGCAAACGAAGAGGTCAAAGAAATTGAGGCGGGTGAGAATCAAAAGGTACTGATCTGGAACTCGCTCGATAATATGAGACCGGTAGCCATAAAGGAAATGGCTGTCGAATAAAAAAGCAAAAGGAAGGGAGCACCACAATGAACAAAATTTTCACAGGATTTGCCGCGGCTTTGGCCGCGGCGGCCGTAGCCGGCAGCGCGGCTGTTGTATGGGCTGAAGACACAGCGGAAACAACGGACGACACTAATGCGGCGGCACAGCTGATAACCTATGAAGCCCCGGCGGGTGTGGATATCAACGGATCGTATAAGGTCAAGGCACGTCCTCACGGCGCGGGAGACGACGCATGGCAGGAGCTTGACGTGTATACGGTCCAGGTCATGAGCAACGGCGTGAGGAACTCCGCTATGACGTATTTTGACTGCACCGGTACCATAGACGTAGAGGTAACGGTCACCGGAGGCGTTGATTATTTTGATGATATCGACGAGACAACGGGTGAGAAAAAGGGACTGCTTGCAAAGGGCACGACTACAGAGTTCACACCGGCGGACGGCGCGACGGTAGATACGCCTATTGACACGAGGATATATCCGGAGAGCTATAATATAGAGCCGCAGTATGAGGAAGGCGGAGACACTATCAGCTTTACGGTCGAGCCGGGACAGAGGATCGTTTTGGATCCGAACGGAGATACGAGGAGAAACCTTCAGATCTGGGCAGATTATCCGATAGATATGCCTACGGTCGAAGAGCTTGAATCGGAGGGCAAGACAGTCGCGGTTGTCGACGCGTCAAACGGAGACAATCTCGAGATGAGCTATGATGCCGATGTTGTATACGTAAAGCCGGGCTTTTACTCCGAAGGGTACAAGGATACTCCGCATTATGTTAAGGATGATCAGACGTGGTATATAGAGGGCGGAGCGGTGATCCAGGGAACGATAAATATGGATTACACAACAAATGCCTCACTGATAGGACATGGCTTGATATGGAGACCGGTATATGCATCCATAACGGTAAATGACGCCGTGAACGCGCACATCGAAGGCATGATGGGCTTGAATCACGGCTGGGCTGACAACGGCGGATATTTCATAAATGTTGCCAACAGCAGAAATGTATATGTCAAGAACCTTAAGTCGATCGGCCGCCATAAGTGGGGAGACACAATGGATATATTCTGCTCCGAGGATGTAACGGTCGAGGGCTGCTTCTTCCGCGGCAACGATGACTGCATCGCGATCTACGGCCCGCGCTGGACAGGCAATTACTGGGGCGATACAGGCAACGTAAGAAATATAAAAGTTAAAGACTGCGTGCTGATGCCCGACCTTGCGAGACCGATCCATTTCGGCACGCACGGTGACAGCTCATCGCCGAACGGCGGACGCGTTATAGACAACTGCCGCTTTGAGAATATCGACATACTTACATATAACAAGTACGCGTATAAAACGAACGGCGACGGCAGCATAAACAGAATGCCGCAGTCGATCCGTATGGACGTGTCGGAGGGAAATACCGTTTCAAATATCTATTTCAATAATATCCGCATACGCGACTACATGGCGAACAAGATCTGTGAGCTGTTTATAACGACTCAGGACCGGTACGGCACATATGCATATCCCGGCAAGGGAATAAACAACATCTATTTTAAGGATATCGATTATAAAAATATCGACCCGACCCATGACGGAAGGATCGAAGGCTACAGCACAAGCGACGGAGAAAGCGGAATGACGCAGAATGTCACATTTGAAAACCTTAAGATAAACGGTGAGGTCGCTCTGAGCGCAGAGGATGCGCAGCTGAATATCGGAAACAATACGAAGAATATTCAATTCGTGGAAGAAGGACAGTCAAAGTACGTGTACAGGCCCTCAGCCGTTCCCGAGGACATATGGCCGGAGTATTACGACTATGCGCGCTTGAACGGCGCAGAGGCGAGCGCTGAGGTTTCGGAAAACGGTTCAAGTCCCGCAGCTGCTATCGACGGTGATGAAAGCACAGTCTGGTATTCAAGCGTTGCGGAAAGCAGCTCTGTATACAATCCGGACGATAAAACGGTGAGCGGAGAGGGGATCACAATTGACCTCAAAACACAGCGTCTTATAAACGGTGTTCGTATTACATGGGCAGATCCGTCTCTCACGCACGACTACAGAATATATGTTTCCAAGGACGGACAGGACTGGAGCGCGGGACATACGGACGAGCATGGTGTCGGCGCGGTCAACGCGAAAGCAAGAGCGGAATATAACAAGCGCGTAAAGACCACGTGGTTTGTAAACCAGCACGATCCGGAGGTGGATCCGCCGCAGGATTACATCATAGGAAGATATGTAAAGATCATACCGCAGGCAGGCGTGCAGCTGGATATTGCAAAGCTGGAGATCCTGGGCGAGCTTGCGCCGGATGTTGACCCGAACAATAAATAACGGGGAATCGGGAAGGAGGAACATGAATTGAAAAAAAGATCTGGAAATAAGCTGATCTCATTTATAACGGCAGCGGCAATTTCGTCAAGCTTTGTCTTGATGCCGATGCCGGCAGCGGCAGTCGGCGCGCCCGCGCCGGACGACGGCACGGCAGGCGGCGTCTCAAACGGCGGCGAATGGACGATATATGCATCGAAGGTCGGCTCGATAGCCGGTGACAGCGGAAGTATCACAGACGTCACAGAGAGCAACGGCGTGGCTGAGATAACAAAGGGAAGATACAGCGCGGCGCTGCAGTTCGATCTGTCGACAAAGGACAAGGAAAGCATGGTCATTAAAAGCGCAAGGCTGCGTCTTACTCCGATGGTGAGCAAGACCAACCTGCAGCAGACAGTGTCGGTAATAGACAGCGGTTTTACCGATACGGCGGAGGAAACGCCGATTGCGCAGTTCAGCATACCGAGAGTCGGCAGCGATGATTTCAACAAAACAGCAGCGCTTGCGGAAATATCCGAGGTGACGGAATATCCGGATGCGCTCACACAGTGGCAGACTGATATAGATATCACAGGTGAGGTCATAGGCGCGGACGACATGCTTTCACTGCATGTGAAATATGCGAGCGGCAATGAGAACAAATCGGAATATGCCACCTGCAATATAGCGAACAACAACAGATTGAACGGAGGCGCGATACCGTTCTTATACAACGGAGGCGAGACCGATTACAGCAAGTGGGTATATCCGCAGATAGTGCTCACATACACGGATGAGGCGGATTATACAGCGGCATACAGTGATTTCCTTGAAGCTGATGTAGCCTTGTCAGCGGCAGTGATCACAGAAACGGAGAGTGTATCAGCTCCGGAGGCATCAAACGGCTCGGTGATAACGCTTGAGGCGGCAGACGAGTCCGGGATCGTAACAGTTGATAATAACACAGCGGCGTATAATCCCAATTATGCAGGCAGCGCGAAAGAAGCGAACGTAAGGCTCACCGTGACGAACGGCAGCGCGTCATATTCGAAGGTGGTTTCAATACCCGTTGACGCTGAGCCGTCGTATGCGATAAGCCTCGGCGCGGATAAGGATCCTATGGGTGAATTGTCTGTAACCGTGGACGGCAGAGCTTACACAGGCGGAACAGCCTACGCAAAGGAAGGCAGTGTTGTTACAATAGACGGCGGCGCTAATACGGGATATACTGCCGATATAACAGTCAAGAAGTCTGACGAAAGTGAGATCGAGCTGACGGATAACAGCTTTATAATGCCGGCAGAGGCGGTAAGCGTATCGGCTGAATATACAAAGCCGACCTTCGGAACGAGCCGTATCGCCGCGCAGAACAGTGTGTCCATCAGAGATAACGGAAACCTCCAGAGCCCTGATCTTGTAATAGGCGCAAACAGAGTTACTTTTGTTAAGTTTGATCTGTCCGGATATAACGCCGATATAATATCGGAGGCGGATATGAACTTTACTTTGACAAAGAATGCGACGCTGAATACAAAAGCAGTATTTAATGTTCCGAACAATGACTGGAGTGAGGAGAATATCAGCAGCAGCTTCTGTATTGACGGTACCGAGGATACAAATATATCAAGCTTCAAATATACCGATGCGGAAGGCGGAGATGCGGTAATATCACTCCTTAACGGAGAAGGCCATGCTGCGCTGATCATACCTGATACGGATGACGCTTCGACCGCTGCGAACGGGATCCTGAAGGATTACTATGCCGCGTCGACGGGCGCTCAAAAGACAAACACTATCAGCATGACAGAGGCTGTAAAAGCGGCTCTCAGAAACAGCGGGGACGGTATTGTTACATTTATGATCTACAGTGCGGGCGGCGGCAATGATGTATATTCGGTAAACGGGGCGCCCGGTCTTGCGTCAAGACCTTCGCTTACAATAACAGAGTCATCCGAATTTTTGCCTGATGATGAGCTGATAACGGAGATCAAGACAGCAGAGGATCTCGAAACATTTGCTGAGATCGTAAACGGCGGCAACAGCTATGCGGGTAAAACGGTTGCGCTTGCAAATGATATTGATCTGTCAGAGTCATATGGCAGCGAGTCGGGTAAGTCATGGACCCCGATCGGCGCTGACAATGAAGGAGGCTTGAAGTCGTTTGCCGGAACGTTTGACGGACAGGAGCACACGATAAGCGGGCTGTATATTGATGACAGTGACGGTATGGTCCTTGGCTTGTTTGGTGATGTTTCCGGAACTGTTAAGGATCTTACGGTAACGGGCGAAATAAACGGAAGCTCTGTCATAGGCGGTATCGCAGCGTCATGTGACGGCACAATAACGAACTGCCGCAGCAATGTCACGATCAACGCGCAGAGAGAAGCCGGCGGCATCGTGGGCACGCTTGCAAACGAGGGAGTTATCTCTCAATGTGAAAACACGGGAGATATAACGATCAGCAACAAGGAAACATATGCCGGAGGTATTGCCGGTCACAATATTGAGGGAACGATAAAAGACTGCAGCAACTCCGGTAAGATCGAAAACGGCATGGACGGTTTCAGAAACAGACTCGGCGGTATCGTTGGATTCCTTGACAACGGCACGATAGAGAACAGCACAAATACGGGCGAGGTTATAAGCAACGCGACGGAGGCGTCTTATACAGGAGATACAACACAGAACTATGTAGGCGGCATTGTCGGCTACAGCTCATACGGCAGCGTTGTAAGCTGCGCAAACAACGGCAGAGTTTATAATGCGGTCCCGTATGCCGGCGGTGTTGCGGGATATCTTATGAGAGGCAGCTTACAGAACTGTTCTTATGATGAAGAGCTTAACAGCGGATTGGAGATCGCAGGCTATAATGAAGGAGGAACGATAACCTCCGGCGAGGAGCCGTCACCGACAGCAACGGCACCGACTGAAACAATGGAGCCTAGCCCGACTGCGACAGCATGTCCGACTGCGACAGCAGGTCCGACTGAGACGGCAGGTCCGACAGAAACGGCTGAGCCGGCACCTACAGCATCGGCTGATCCCGACACAACTCCGGAGCCTATGCAGGCTGAGATCGTATCCGTAACGATCGGGGATGCGGAGTACACCGATACACTGCCCGAGACCGGCGAGCTTACGTCAGTGAAGCTGATGAAGCAGGAGAATGCAGATCTCACAGGATGTGCGGTATATGCTGCGGTATACAGCGGCGGCGAGCTCAAGGGAATAAGGCTTGTTCCGGTAACGGAAACCGGGGATACGGAGCTGACGCTCGATATAGCTCCGCTCGATATTTCAGAGGGAGACGAGCTTAAGGTATTCGTATGGAATAACAATATGAAGCCTGCGGCAGAAATGCTCAGGGCTGAAAAAGCAGCGATCTAATACATAATTAAGATCATAATAAAACAGCGCCGCTCCGGGAAACTCTCCCTCCGGAGCGGCGCTGTCATTATAAGTCAGCCCTACCACCAATCATCGGCGTTATGGTTGCGGCTGCTTTTGTATTCTGTGGGAGATACTCCATATGTCTTTTTGAATACAGTGGAGAAATATGAAAGGCTTTTAAAGCCCGCAGCCTCTGTTATATCCGTCATCTTCATATAGGGACGCGTCATTAAAAGATGCTTGGCGTATTCGAGCTTATGCTCGCGTATCACCTGTACGGGAGTCTTATTGAACGCTTTATTAAAAAGGAATGACAGCCTGCCGGTGCTTATCTGCAGAACGTTTGCAACGTCTTCGACCTTTATATTTTTTTCCGCAATGTGGCTGCTTATGTACTGCAATGCCGGTGCAAGATACTGCATAACGCTTGTAGGACCCGCTATTGAGGAATCATCGGCGATCTCCGATATAAATACGAGCATATGATACAGCATAGCGGAAACGCGCTCGGTCTTTGTCGGTATATTGCTGAAGTATGTATCGTATATGTTGGTGAACGATGTGATCAGTGTATTGAAATTATCCTTAGATATCCCCTTTAAGACCATACTGCTGCCGAACTCAAGATATTTAACTATATCGGCGGCGCACTTTCCGTTAAATACGATAAACGGCAGTCTCCAGTTTTCGGATACAGATATATATCGATGAGGAACATTGGGTGAAAAGAAAAACAGATCACCCATCTCTATTTTATACTTTATATTATTTTCATCAATGTATATACCTTCTCCTTCAAGGCAGATAGAGATCTGATAGTTTGGATATCCGTTTGGTCTGGACATCGGTTCCTGGATCTTGTTGATATCTGTGCCGAGAACATACAGCGGCAATAGATGCCGGTGCACATTATCTGTTAAAAAGGACATCTGTTTCACCTCGTCAATATTTGTATAATTTAATTATATAGGATCGAACAAGAAATGTCAATGGTGACGAAGCTCATTTTTGTTTGAATTTTGCATGCTGTGTCATCATAGTAACAAATGCTTACGGGGCATTACCGTAAATACGCGATAGGTATTGGACATTTGTGATTTGATGTGCTATAATATATACAGTAAAACCACAGGAATGAGGTTCTAAGACAGGAGGTTTGTATCATGGGACATAAGATAAAACAGACGGCAGGCAGAGATTCGCTCGGGAATTTTGCTCCGAAGTTTGCGGAGCTCAATGACGATGTGCTGTTCGGCGAGGTGTGGTCGCGGGATGGTATCTCGCTTAAGCTCAGATCGATACTTACGATCAGCGCGCTTGTGAGCAAGGGGCTTGTTGACAGCTCGTTCAAGTATCATGCCGAGACTGCCAGAAAAAACGGCGTCACCAAGACGGAGATGGCGGAAATACTTACACATCTGGCGTTCTATGCCGGATGGCCGAATGCATGGGCGGCTTTCCGTGTTGTAACGGAGGTATATGCCGGTGACGAGGGCGGCGAGGAGCACGGGGGGATGTTCGGTCTCGGTCAGCCCAACGATGCTTTTGCACAGTATTTCATCGGAAACAGCTATTTAAAGCCGCTGACGGATCCGAAGGAGACGGTATTTATCGCAAATGTAACCTTTGAGCCCGGATGCAGGAACAACTGGCATATCCATCATGCCGATAAGGGCGGCGGACAGCTGCTGCTCTGCGTTGACGGAGAGGGCTGGTATCAGGAGGAAGGCAAGGAGCCGCAGAGCCTTAAGCCGGGAGATGTCGTAATGATACCCGCAGGCGTCAAGCACTGGCACGGTGCAAAGGCGGACAGCTGGTTCAGCCATCTTGCGGTGGAATGCCCGGGCGAGAACACTTCAAACGAGTGGCTTGAGCCTGTATCGGATGAGCAGTACCCGGCAGAGGATCGATGATATAACTCGGATATATATGAGACCGACAGACCGCGCATATGCCGCGCGGGACGGTCTCTTTTTTTGTGACAAAAGCGGTTGAAAATCAGACCGGTTTATGATATACTTAATAATAAGATATGTCAAAAAAGATACGGAGGTGGACTGTGATGATCAGGCGGAAAAGGATACCTATAGGCTATGAGGACTTTAAGGAGATCATAGACGATAATATGTATTACGTCGATAAAACGATGCTCATATACGAGCTTTTGACGGATGGCGGAAAGAACAATCTTATCACAAGGCCGCGGCGGTTCGGAAAGACGCTTAATTTAAGCATGCTCAGGTACTTTTTCGATATTAACGAGAAGGAGAATGCTTATCTGTTTGATGGGCTGAGGATATCGGAGCACTATAGCGAGCTTGAGGAGTACCGAAACGCGTTCCCGGTGATAACGCTGTCTTTAAAATGCGGCAAGCAGGGCGATCTCAATGAGGCTATGAAAATGCTGAGATATAATATACAGCAGCAGTTCATAGATAACAAGAAAGTCCTTGACGGAGACAGAGTGAGCGAGGAGAACAAGCAGGAATACAGAAAGATACTGGCAAATGATGATGGCGCAATGTGGGGCAGCTCTATACAGCTTTTGAGCCGATGTATGTATCAGTATTACGGAAAGAAGTCGGTGATACTGATAGACGAATACGATGTGCCCTTGGAGGATGCGTATTTTTCGGGGTACTATGACAGGATGGTCACGTTCATACGGTCGCTGTTCGAGTCGGCGTTAAAGACGAATCCTGCGCTTGA
>DVNB01000117.1 GCA_018714695.1 Candidatus Ornithomonoglobus merdipullorum
TTAAATTTCTCGAACAACGAGGTTATGCTGTAAGTTAATACAAGTCATATCACTCGCCTTGCAAAAATTGCCTGTTGTAAGGCTTATTTGTCATGGCTTTTTTATTTATTGTTTTTAATTCTTTCACGTTAGCACCTCCTCATTCGCCTCCGGCAGCCTTGCTTTTCTTGAAAACGAAAAATCGTTGTCCCACATAATTACACGCCACAAACAGACATGAGCTGATGAACATCGATATATTATCAAGAACAGTCTTTGAAAGTCCTGAAAGTATGTGCGGTACCAGCACGTCCGCCACTCCGTAGGAAACGATGTAGCAGGCAACAATATTCGCAATAAATTTTACTACCGAGCTTCCCGTTTCACCCTTTTTCTTGAAGGTGAAATTTTTGTTCAGAAAATAGCTCACAGTACTTCCGAAAACGATATTGATGGTGAACGCGATAAGCTTATTGTCGTTTATGAGATTATAATACAGATACATGGCACCCATTCCGACCAATGTATTTATCATTCCCACCAGTATGAACTTCCAGAATGTGATGTTAAAAAAGTCCTTTAAAAAATCTTTCATCAAATCTTCCTTTCCATCGCACAGCCCCGCATCAGAGCCAGAAGGCTATCATATGCTGGATACTGTAATACAGTCCCGGATTCGCCGTCTCTACCGGGTTATCATTCTTTGCAAATATCGTCATAAACGAGAAAGCTATCGTAAGCAGCATGAGCGCCGTCACCACATGCACAACAGTCGCCCGAGCCGCAGTGCCCTCTCCCGCAGACCGGTAAAGCGCAAAAGCCGTTACCGAGCTTGCTATCATCATGAGCCATACGAAATCAGAATAATACCTCGTCAAAAGTCCCGCCATCTGAGCGTCAGCGACCGCCACGACCATCGCAGCCGCAAGCGACGCGCACACGATCACAAAAACACGTTGGTCCTCAAACAGGCGCTTTCTCGCAAGCCCGAAAACGCCTATCAGAAGCATCGGGTACAGCCACAGCACTCCGCCCAGGAGCTTTTCCGTCAGTGTAAGTCCCTGATACGCGGTGGCTTTGCCGAAATCGTGTATAAACGGGAACAGCGCATCCACATGCAGAGGCTGGAAGATGTACGTGAACAAGCCGAGTCCCGTGCGCCCCCAGACAAATCCGCGCTTTGTCATATCGTTGGTCGTGAGGTTGTAATTCGCTCCGAAATCAAACGGTGAGCCGAACCTTGCGGCATTGTATATCATTACAAGAGCACCTACCACAACAAACGGCGCGCATACTGCGATGGTAGACCGAAGTCCCTTCTTTGAGAACAGATCTCTTGTTTTAAATACATATTTCCAGAAAAGTATTACTCCGAATATTACGCCTATCAGGAACTGAGGTCTGCATCCGGCGGTCAGCGCGATACATATCGATCCCGCGCATAAATACCGCGGTGAAAGCGTTGTGTCGCCTTTTTTGTTTGTCCGCTCCGCGGCAAGCCAGAACGCCGTCCCCAGAACCGCGAACGCCAGCGCGGATATTATCGGCACGGCATATACATCCGGCTTATGCTCCGCAAAGGTCAGAGCCGGTGCCGTAAATGCCGCCGCCGCAAGGATATAAAGGGCAAACGGCGTTTTTGGGAACCACTTTTTTATGATCTCCCAAAGCAGGAACAGCACGCCCGCTATATAGCATATCCCGAAAATCGCGACCGCAGTATAATTCGGAAGGTCATTCCCTGTCAGCAGATTATACGGCAGATAAAGGAGCACCGCCGGCGCGGCGCCGAAATATACGTAATATTTCCCTTCATAATATGCATAATCCCACCTGTAGCTGGCTTTTTCCGCCGAGCGCAGACTCGGGTCATACGGATTTTCCAGATCCTTAAGCTCTTCCGAGGGCTCAACGTTCAAGTAAAAATGTCCGTCCTTGAGTGCGTCCACAAGCTCGTAATATATCTGCTGGTTATCATATTTCTCATGCCATGTAAGCATTTCCGGATTCGTCCGTATCATACAGATGAATATCGCCGCCATCGCAAACGCGGCTGTGAACACCATCATCTTCTGCTCGTCTTTTCTCAGATCCGTAACGACTTTATAAACGCATGACCGCGGTCTCAAAAGATACAGTACAAAAAGTATCGCCGCAAACAAAAGCATCCTCGGCAGCGAGATTAGAAGCGGAACATTCGCGTTCAGCGTTATTCCCTCGCATGCAACAGTGCCGTCCGTCGTCTTTTCCACCTCGATCCTCATGGATCCGACATTTCCGCTGAAATGCAGCGGTATGTACTGGCTCGTTTTTGCCGCGGTGGTCACAACTCTCTGAGGCGCGCTGAGCCTTGATGAGGCATTCGCCTCATCGTATGCCGATATCGTTATTTTAAGCACCTCCGCCTCCTCGCTGTCTTCAAGCTCGAATGCCAGATACTTTAATTCTTTATCTATATCGTCGATAGAAACGGTGGCTTTCTCGTCTGAGAACATTATTCGTCCGTCCTCTATATTCGCGCCGGAAATACTAGGATCCTCTACCACTACAGGATCGCTCCCGATAGAATCTATCCATTTATAATTGAATATGAATATCTCGCATACAAAAGACAGCACCAAAAAGAGCAGAGCCGCTGCAAAATACTTCTCGCCAGTCTCCCGCTTCATAAAAGCGGCAGCTAGCTTCAGCTTATCCGCAGCTGTTTTTAAAAATTTCATATTCCTGTTCCTCCCTGCTCCTTTATGAGCCGCATGTATTTGTCATAAACATCGATGAGCTTCATCTCAAAGTCATGTTTATTCTTTTGATTCATTGTGGAAAGTATCATTCCCGAAAAATATGCCTGAAGCGCTGCGATCGCGGCGAACCCGCACATGACCAGCGTCGGTATCTTGGGAACGAGTCCCGTTTCGATAAAATCTACAAATACCGGTATAAAGAAAGCGATCGCTATTGCCATGAGCAGCGCCGCAATGGCGGTAAAAAACCGGAACGGATGATAGTTCTTGTAAAGGCGAACAATCGTGGCAAGCACCTTGAGTCCGTCCGAATATGTATTGAGCTTTGACTCGCTCCCGTCCGGTCTGTCCCGATAATCTATTATGACATTCTTTACAGGCATACGTTTGTCGACCGCGTGGATGGTCATCTCCGTCTCGATCTCGAACCCGTGCGACAGCACCGGAAATGTTTTTACAAAGCTGTATGAAAATGCCCTGTACCCCGTCATTACATCCTTGATATTACTTTTGAAGAGACAATTTATGCTTTTTCTTACTATTGAATTTCCGAAATTGTGAAACATGCGTTTATTTTCGGTAAAATATGTTGACGAGAGCCTGTCCCCGACCACCATGTCGGCCTCTCCGCTGAGAATATATCCCGCCATCTCCGCCGCGCATTCCGCGGGATAAGTATCGTCACCGTCAGTCATTATATATGCCTGCGCGTCTATCTCCCTGAACATGCGCCGTATAACGTTTCCCTTTCCCTGCATGTACTCATGCCTTACGACCGCCCCGGCAGCCTCCGCTATCGCGGCGGTATCGTCGGTGGAGTTGTTGTCATACACATAGATGACAGCCTCCGGAAGGCGTTCCTTGAAATCCTTAACTACTTTTTCTATTGTCTTTGACTCGTTGTAGCACGGTATAAGCACCGCTATTTTATCCATCCTATTTATTTCCTTTCATGTGATTATCTCATCCAAAACATTTATTTCGAATACTCAGTCCTTTATAAGCTTCGGCTCAAAACGCAGAAAATCCGACGCAACGAGTATATACTCTATCCCGTCTACATCCTGAGGTATCCTGCTGCAATGCGCGTTCGCATGCAAATGCCCATATATACATTTTTTCACGCCGTAACGCTTCATCATCTCCGTAAACTCGTTTCCCTCACACATGCGCGACATCGGCGGATAGTGCGTGAAAACGTATATCTCGTCCGTCTCGGCGCATTTTAATGAGAGCTCCAGTCTTGCGACCTCACGCGCATGGTACTTCCTGTCCGACTCGGTAAATCCGACGGATGCCGGGCATATCCATCCGCGCGTGCCGCAGATTGAAACTCCGTCTGCGGTATAAGAATTGTTCTGGAGAAATGAGATGCTTTTAAATCCGTGGGCAGCAATATACTCATTCATCTTCGTCATCGTTGTCCACCAATAATCATGGTTTCCTTTGACGATTATTTTTCTGCCGTTGAGGCGCTCGAGATATTCAAAATCACGCTCCGCCTGCTCTATATACGTCGCCCACGAAAAGTCACCCGGTATCACAACGGTATCGTTCTTTCCTACCGCTGCCTGCCAGTTGTCCGCCAGACGCTCAACATAATTGTCCCATCTGCTTCCGAACTTGTTCATCGGCTTGTCTATGCCAAGCGGCAAATGCGGGTCGCCCAACGCGAAAACAGCCATCTTTCGTACCCTCCGTCATCTTATCGCGGGCACGCGTATTATCTGATTTATAGACGGCTCTCCATCCATAAGAGGCGCTATAAGATCCATGAACGTCTTAAAATGAATCGCGCTGTTGTGCTTTTCTATAGCCACGTCGTTCAGCCATTCCTCGATAAACGTAAACTTCGCCGCGTCGTCACGCGCCTGAAAGACCTTGTACGAGAGATTCCCGTTTTCCTTTCTTGTGCTCCTTGTGCAGTCTGCGGCAAGCTTTATGAATTTGTCGACACAGTCCGGTTTTACACTGAAATTTGCTACGATCGTTATCATTGCCTTTACCTTTCCTTCCCTAAGATATATGTCCATTATAGCATACGATGGCGAATTTTTCAATACCCAATCCCCGATATGCAATAATTTTATTTATTTATGCCGAAATGGTGAATTGCCAAAGTAAATTCCAGTTTGCCAGATTAAATTCTGGATTTAATGAAAAACAGACTAAGGGATAAGAATTAGTTTAAA
>DVNB01000118.1 GCA_018714695.1 Candidatus Ornithomonoglobus merdipullorum
GTGTATATACAGCCGTTTCCCCGGCTGTAATTTAATAATACACCCCCAACCTGTTTAAAAGCTTAAATCACGCTTAATTCAACCTTAAATTTTTCGCGCAGCGCTTTAAAAATGCTCTTATTTGTGGTAAAATATATTTGAAACAAATATATGAAAAGGGCGAGACTTATGAAGGAGCTTTTAAATAAAAAAATACTTATTGTGGATGACGAGCCGGAGCTGCTGAAGATGATCGAGGATATACTTTTTTCCGAGGGGTTTTATAACGTATGCACCGCTCCGGACTGTGCGCGGGCATTGGAGTTGGTACGTTCGCAGACTATGGCGCTTTTTGTGCTTGATGTGAATCTTCCCGACGGGAATGGGTTCATGCTGTATAATGAACTAAGGACGTTTTCACAGGCTCCTGTGATATTCCTTACAGCTCGGGGCGAGGCGGACGACAGGATACGCGGTCTTACATTGGGAGCCGATGACTACATCGTAAAACCGTTTCTGGCAAAGGAGCTTGTGCTGCGTATAAAAGCGCTGTTGCGGCGGACATACGTTTCGGAAGATACTGTAACGGAGCTTCATATAGGAAACCGCACCGTCGATACGGAAAACGCTTCAGTCACAGGCGGCGGAAAAACGGTGCAGCTGACAGCAAAGGAGCTGATATTGATAAAAAAGCTGTGGGAAAACAGGAACAGGATCGTCACGAACGATGCCCTTTGCATGGCGGCATGGGGAGAGGATTATTACGGACATGAAAACAGTCTTATGGTCCATATACGGCATCTGCGCGAAAAACTTGAGGAAAAGCCGTCATCTCCGCGTCATATCATGACAGTCAAGGGGCTCGGTTATAAGCTGGTGACAGATGATGAATAAGACGGCAGTAAAAATATTTGCGCTTTTCTCCGTTACCGCTGGAGTCATAGCTACTATACTTATGATAATGAATTTTTTCGGCATTGCTATTATCGGCAGTGATGTATCGGACAGGTCCGGGAGTCCGAGAAGCCTGCTTGAGAATATAAGCGGCAGCCTTGCCGAAGGCGAGCAGACGGTGTCACTTCCGAAGGGATATTGGTGTATGCTAATAGACAGCTCGGGAAACGTCATATGGGAGCAGGACATGCCGGATGATGTGCCGGATACGTATACAATAAACGATGTTGCAAGGATGACAAGATGGTTTCTGAATGACTACCCGGTGTACACGAGAACGGAAGACTACGGTCTTTTAGTGCTTGCAAAACCCAAAAACGCGGTCGGTAAATACGAGATGGAATACTCCATGGGCTGGTTCGACAGTCTGCCGCAACGAATATTGTACATCCTCCTCCTTAATTTGACCCTCGCCGCGATCCTTGCATGTGTGTTCGGAACGAGCCTTTACCGCAGGATCCGCGAACTCACACGAGGGATAAGCGATCTTCGCGCAGAAAAGCCAGTAAAGCTTCGTGAGCGCGGTATATTCAAGGAGATATGCCGCAATATAAACAATACCTCTGCGGCAATAGGGCGCAAAAACGAGGTCCTTGACGCTCGGGAAAGCGCGAGACAGAATTGGATAGCCGGCATATCGCACGATATACGAACACCGCTCTCGGTGATCAGCGGCTATGCCGAGACACTTGCCGGAAGCGAAGAGCTTTCAGCCGATAACAAGCGCAAAGCGGAAACGATAGTTTCCAACAGCATGAAAATAAAAAAACTTATAGAGGATCTGAACCTGATCTCGTCTATGGAATACGACATGCAGCCCTCAAAACGTCAGCCCGTTAAGCTCTGCCCGCTTTTAAGGCGCGTTGCCGCAGAGGTGCTCAACAACGGACTGCCGGACGGCTTTTCTATAAAGCTTGATCTCGAAGCCGAGGGTGCGGAGATAACGGGGGATGAAGGGCTTCTGGAAAGAGCCGTGTTCAATCTCATAAACAATGCGGTTTTACACAACAAAAACGGCTGTACAATAGAAATAAAAGAATATACCAAAAACGGCAGCGCCATTATAGAGATCAGCGACAACGGTCACGGCGTACCCGACGAGGTTCTGAAAAACATTGACAAGATCCCCAAAACAACGCACGGACTAGGTCTGCCTATGGCATATAGGATAATATCGGTACATGGCGGTACTTTTGAAGCCGTAAATGACAGGGGATTCCGTGCAGTGATAACACTCCATACAGAATAAACCACCACTCGTCTTGAAAGTTTATTTTTTCGTACTCGCGGGTGATCCTAAACGAATTAATAACAGCGCAGCCTGCTCCGAATAGATCAGGCTGCGCTGTACTGTAAAGTTATATATTCGATCTTATAAATTCCGCAACTCTTGCGACAGCATCTTCGGCAGCCATTTCTTCTGCCTTTTCCATCTTTCTTTCCTTGTATTCGACAATTCCGTCACCGATCTTCTTGCCGACTACTATCCTTACCGGTATCCCGATGAGATCCGCATCCTTGAATTTAACGCCCGCACGTTCATTTCTATCATCTATAAGCGTTTCTATCCCCGCATCGCACAGAGCCGCGTAAATACGCTCAGCCTCTGCCATCTGCTCCTCACTCTTATAGTTCGCAGGAACAACTATAGCCTGATACGGCGCTATCGATACGGGCCAGATTATGCCGTTCTCGTCATGCCCCTGCTCCACCGCGGCAGCCAGACATCTCGTTACGCCTATTCCGTAGCAGCCCATGATAACGGTCTTATTCCTGCCCGATTCATCAAGATACGTAAGGCCAAGAGCATCGGAATACTTCGTTCCGAGTTTAAAGATATGTCCTACCTCTATTCCCTGCTCCGACTTGATGCTCGCGCCGCACTTCGGGCACTTATCACCGGTAACTACCACACGGATATCAGCAACCGTATCCGGCTCAAAATCTCTGCCGATGTTCACATTCTTATAGTGCATATCCGTCTCGTTTGCACCCACTACGAAGTTCTTCATAAGAGCGACCTCTTTATCGGCATACACAGGTATGCCAAGCCCTATCGGACCCGCAAAGCCCACCTTTGCATGGGTTATCTCACGTACTGCCTCCGGCTCCGCGAGCTCCGGATCATCGGTGCAGCCCAGAAGATTCTTGAGCTTCACCTCGTTTACATCACGGTCTCCGCGTACCATTACGGCAACATACTTATCGTCAGCCTTATAAATTATCGTTTTTGCAAAATTATATGCCTCCATACCGAGCGAGTCAACAAGCTCGTCTATGGTGTGCGCATTCGGGGTCTCGATCTTCTCAAGATCAAGCTCCCCCTCCGGCTGCTCCTTCGGCTCCGGAATGCACTCGCATTTCTCATAGTTCGCCGCATAGCCGCAGGCGTCACAATATGCAATTCCGTCCTCTCCTACCGGCGACTTCACCATGAACTCCTGCGAGCCGCTGCCGCCCATGGCGCCGCTGTCAGCGTCAACTATAGTGAAATCGAGTCCGAGGCGCGTGAAGATGCGGCAGTACGCATCATACATCTTTTTATATGACTCATCCAGCCCCTTCTCGTCGAGATCAAAGCTGTAAGCATCCTTCATTATGAACTCCCTGCCGCGGATAAGACCGAAACGCGGTCTGCCCTCGTCACGGTATTTAGTTTGTATCTGATAGAGCGTCATCGGATATTCCTTATATGAACGCACATTATCTATGACCGTCTGTGTGAAAAGCTCCTCATGTGTGGGGCCGAGACAAAAGTCACGGTCGTTACGGTCTTTGAGCTTGAACATGCTCGGTCCGAAAACCTCCCATCTGCCCGAAGCCTGATAAGCTTCGGCAGGGAGCAAAGCGGACATCAGAAGCTCCTGCGCTCCCGCTCTGTCCATCTCCTCGCGGACTATCTGCTCTACCTTTTTAAGCGATCTGAGGCCGAGCGGCAGATACGAATAGACTCCCGCAGCCAGCTTTCTTATAAGTCCGGCACGCAGCATAAGCTGATGGCTTGCGATCTCCGCCTCAGCCGGTACCTCTCTCAGGGTAGGCATTAATAGCTTTGACATTCTCATTTTGTGATCAATTCCTTTCCGTAAGCACTTTCAGTTTAATATTTTTCACTCTTGATAAGAGTACCGATACCGGTTTTCGTGAATATTTCAAGCAGCAGACAATGCGGGATGCGTCCGTCTATGATATGCACGCCCGTTACTCCGTTCTCTATCGCGTCGAGACAGCCCTTTACCTTCGGGATCATTCCGCCGTTTATGGTTCCGTCCTCGATCATTTCCTCTATCTGCTCGCGTCCCGCCTCATAAACTATGTTTCCGTCTCCGTCCTTTATCCCTTCCACATCCGTAAGAAGCATCAGCTTTTCCGCCTCTACCGCAGCAGCCACAGCGGACGCTACCGTATCGGCATTTATATTATAGCTGTTGCCCTCATCGTCCGTACCGATAGGCGCAATGACCGGTATCCACTGGTCATTGCATAAAAGATCAAGTATGCATCTCTTTACATGCTTTATCTTTCCTACATACCCGATATCTACTTCCTCACCGTCGACAATAACCTTCTGCTTCTCACACTCAATAAACGAGCCGTCAAGGCCGCTTATTCCTATCGCCCTTCCGCCCTTGGTATTAAGAAGCTTTACTATCTCTTTGTTTGTCTTGCCTATGAGCACCTGCTGTGCCACATCCACAGTCTCCCTGTCGGTAACACGGAGACCATTTACAAACCTGCTCTTTACGCCCTTGTCATGAAGCGCCTTCGATATGTCCGGTCCGCCGCCGTGAACGACTATCGGGTTCAATCCTATGAACTTAAGAAGGGTTATATCCTCCATTACCCTGTTCTTCAGCTCCTCGTTTATCATCGCGTTCCCGCCATATTTTATTACGACCGTTTTCCCGGAAAATTTCTGTATGTACGGCAGGGCCTCGATGAGTATCCCCGCCTTTTTTATAAGTTCCTGCAATTTATTATCCTTCCTTCCAATGCCCCGGAATTACGGGGCGTCCGTTCTATCAGAGATAAAATCCCGCGTTTTCTATGCCTGTCTTTTCGTCAAGTCCGAACATAAGATTCATATTCTGAACGGCTTGTCCCGCAGCGCCCTTGTATATATTGTCAAGAGCCGAAACTATAACTGCACGCTTTGTACGCGGGTCGGCAACGATACCTATATCCACGAAATTCGATCCCGCAACATGCTTTGTCTCCGGCAACTCTCCCGCTTCCTTTACGCGTATGAAATACTCGCCCTTATAGAAGTCCTTATACAACTCAACAAGCTCTTCGGTCGTACACTCTTTATTAAGATTTATGTATATAGTCGAGAGTATCCCGCGCTTCTGCGGTATAAGATGAGGTGTGAACGAAATTATCACTTCTCTGCCCGCAGCCTTTGAGAGCTCCTGCTCTATCTCCGAGGTGTGGCGGTGCGTCGCGACCTTATACGCTTTTGTGTTCTCCGTGCACTCACAGAAGTGATATGCAAGCGCCAGTCCGCGGCCTGCGCCGGTCACACCTGACTTTGCATCCACTATTACATTCTCGCTGCTGCCCAGACCGCTTTTAAGAAGCGGATAAGCCCCAAGTATCGAGCAAGTCGTATAGCAGCCGGGATTTCCTATGAGCCGCGCATCCTTTATCCTATCCCGGTACAGCTCAGGGAGACCGTACACAGACTCCGCCAGCAGCTCCGGCGAGGAATGCTTCTGTCCGTACCACTCTTCATATACCTTTACATCATCATATCTGAAATCTCCGCTGAGATCTATCACCTTTAATCCCCTGTCAATAAGCGACGGGATAACGTCCTTTGACGCTCCGTGCGGCAGCGCCGTAAACGCCACGTCACACTCAGAGACCTTGTCAAGATCGAGTTTCTCACACTCCAGCTCAAGCACGTGGGCAAAATTCTTATACACCTCCGATATCGGCTGCCCGTCGAAGCTCTGCGAGCCAAGTACTCTTATATCCGCCTCCGGGTGAGAGGAAAGGATCCGTACCAGCTCGATCCCCGCGTAGCCCGTAGCTCCCAATACCGCTGTTTTGATCATTTTAAAAACCTCCGTTTGCACCGCCCTTTTCGCGGCAGCAATAAATTTTCCGCATAAATATCCGGTCGCCGCCGCAGCGGCGCCTTTGATGTGTCCTATATATTATACAACATTCACTTCCGTTTGTAAAGTGGGATATCGCATAAAAATACACAAAAAATGCAATTACAACGGACAATTGAGAATTGACAATGGACAATGAGCAGACGCTCCGCGTCCGGGAACGGCTTTACGCCTTTGCCGGCCAATTATTACATACATCTTTAAATTGTAATAATTGTAACTGTTATGTCACATACAATTAAGCTTAACTTTCTTGAATTTTAACGTATTTCGTTATATAATGTATATGTTGCGGTATGCATACATGCCACGATCCGGTATAATATGTCCCTGATATACGTAAACTAACCGATGGCGGAGTATTTTTCTGCGCGTCAAACACAAAAGAAGGGGCGGTGAATTATTGAAAAAGAAGCTTTATAAGCTGATATGTCTGATATGTGTCTTCACAGCAATGCTTTCGTGCATTTCCATACCCGCCCGAGCGGACGGGATAGCAGGCAAGGAAGCATCGGTTTTCGCCTATGCCTTAAACGACAAAATGTACCAGTACGGTGTCATAAGCACCGGCGAACCCGGCAGCGATGTGGAGATGAGCGGCGGAAATTACCCATCCGGCGTGATATATTCGGACGTGATCTACTTCGATAACAACGATAGCCCATACCTTGTTATATTCAGAGCCGACGGCGCAGAGCAGAATGTTACCTTTGATATATTCAAATATAACGAAAAGCTTGAGCGCGCGGAGGCCATTGCCGTTGTATCCAAAGGCTATAACACCGATGCAGGTGTTGAAGGTCAGTTCGCTGTAGGAGAAAACGGCGACACAAAATATATAATATACAGGGAATACACCAACAGCGTTGAAACGAACGCAGAATATTATACTGTAATAGACGGAACGGCATATAAATATATACAGTCTCCACCCTGTGCGGCATCCTCAGGGGTAGTGAGCTGGAATTCGCAGTTTTTCAGACCGTATGTGGATGTTTCATCAGGCAATGCGGCGCTTACCGTATTCTTTTCACAGCTGAAGGACGCCTCCGGAGCCGGTGTCAGCTATGAGGACATCTCGGAGAGGATAACAGCAGAAGAGACCGAGCGTCTCGAGAATGTGCTCTCGCGTGCCGCGAAATTCACGAATTTCGAAATAGGCAGCTATTCGACGATCACAGACTACAATCTCGGACTGACGCGGAGGGATACGGACGATAAATTTTATCTGATAACCAATCTGTATGATCTCGGAGACGAAATATACTATGCGCGTTTTTCAACCGACAAATCGTTCTATAATTATGCCTTGCTGAGGCGCACCGATGACAGCGAGGAGCCGTATCAGCTGCTCGTTGCAAAGACCGACTCCATCCCGCTCTCTGATACAGAGCTCAAGCGGCTCAAGGAAGTCTTGAACCGGAACAAGCTGGTCGCCCAGGCGGCGCGCGGCTCGATCGAGACCGAAAGCGTTCCGTTCCTGCACATAGGCAGCAATGATGCCAAGGAAACGGAAAAACCGCTTAAAATGCCTAAGCTTATAGATCCGTCACTCAGACGTCCGGCAGCGCTGATAGGCGGCGGAGCGTCCATACTGGCGCTCATATTCCTGTGGATATATCTTGCGATGGGCGAGGAAGAAGAACGGTATCGTTAATAAACCAAAACGGAACGATGACATTATACATCGTTCCGTTTTGGTTTGTCAATAACTATATTACTGTGCCTTGAGCGCCGCTATTCTTGGGATAAGCGGCATGCGCTTATTGAATATATTAACGAACTTTCCGACTACCAGCGCCGATATTATCGTTCCCAGACCAAGACCGTCTATACCGCCCGATATTATGAGCGACAATATCGCCGCGATAAGCATAAGACTCACATCAAAGCATATCTTTATCGTTCCGAACTTCTTGTTCGGCAGTTTTGACGCTATGGCGCTTACAAGCCCTTCTCCCGGCACCATGAGCGCTCCCGGGGCTACCTCTATACTGATACCGAAGCCTAATATTGCACAGCCCACAGCGAGCGATATCAGTTTTTCAACGATATTCACGGGCTCCAGCCAGAAAAGCAGGCTCATGCTTATATCTATGAACACGCTGAACACGATATTTACGATTATCTGAAGCAGCTGGATCTTTTTGTAATCCTTTTTTAGTATCACTATCTGAGCCAATATCAGCAAAATGTTAAAAAGAAATGTTGTTGCTCCGAATGAAAGACCGGAATGAAGATCAAGAACATATGGAATACTCGAAATGGGTGACGTACCCATGGCCGCTTTCGTTATGAACGCGACTCCGAATGAGTTTATTATTACTCCCACAAAAAACCAAATATACCTGTAAACATATGAACGATGCATTAAAATACCTCCTGTTATAACTTATGTTTTTCTTCTTATATAATTATACCACTGCTATAAAAGCGCGTCAAGCTTTTGTGGAAAATGTCGGAATTCCGTCATTGATTTTGTAAAATGTGCATAAAAAACGGTCCCCGCAGGGACCGCTTTGACTTTACAGTATTTTCGATAGAAAGTCTTTGAGTCTCGGATTCTTTGGATTCGAGAAGACCTCCTGCGGAGTGCCGCATTCGGCTATTACACCTTGGTCAAAGAAAATGATCTTCGATGCAACTTCCTTGGCAAAGCCCATCTCATGCGTTACGCACACCATCGTTATTCCGCTGTTGGCAAGCTCCTTCATTACCTCCAATACTTCTCCTACCATCTCCGGGTCGAGCGCCGATGTAGGCTCGTCGAAAAGTATTATTTCCGGATCCATCGCCAGTGCCCGGCAGATCGCGACGCGCTGTTTCTGCCCGCCGGAGAGCTGCGACGGATACGCCCCCGCCTTATCGGCAAGGCCCACTCTTGTAAGTATCGACATAGCACGTTCCTCCGCCTCGGCCTTTGAAAGTTTTTTCAGCTTTATAGGTGCTATGGTAAGATTCTGGAGTATAGTCTTATGCGGGAACAGATTAAAGTGCTGGAACACCATCATCATCTTCTGCCGCTGTTTGTTTATGTTTACCGAAGGATCAGTTATTTCCGTTCCGTCGAGAAATATCTTCCCCGCCGACGGCTTCTCCAAAAGATTGAGACATCTCAGAAACGTCGATTTGCCGCAGCCGGACGGACCTATTATAACGAGCACCTCGCCCTTGTGTATATCGATATCCACACCGTTTAATACATGGTTGTCTCCGAATGACTTGCAGAGGCCCTCTACACGGATCATAGCATTATTATTTTCCATCCGTCTTAAGCCTCCTTTCCATGATGTCCACCAGCTTCGTGAGGAACATCACTATTATGAGATAGATTATCGCAACAGCGATGAGCGGCATAAACGCCTCATAGGTACGGCTTCTGATAAAGTCTCCGCCGCGTGTGAGCTCGTCTATTCCGATATATCCCGCGATCGATGTTTCCTTTATGAGCACTATAAACTCGTTGCCCAGTGCCGGAAGAACGTTCTTGAATGCCTGCGGCAGTATAAAGTGCCACATAGTCTGAGCATGGGTAAAGCCCAGGCTTCTTCCCGCCTCAAACTGTCCACTGTCAACAGACATTATTCCGGAACGCACTATCTCCGCTATGTATGCCGACGAGTTCAGACCAAACGAAACCACCGCAACGAATATCTTGCTTATATCCGGCGCCGTCAATATTACATAGTACATTATAAGCAGCTGGATAAGCGACGGTGTGCCGCGGATAACGGTAAGATACGCTTTTAATATCGCATTTATCGTTTTTGTAAAAATGTTCTTCTTATCGACCATATCACAGGTACTTCTGATTATTGCGATGATAAAACCAAGTACAATACCGATTATGACCGCGAAAAAGCTTATTATGAGCGTATTAAGCAATCCGTTGGTAAGGTATTTCCATCTGTCATCCTCAACAAAATTAAGTATGAGCTTTGCCTTGAACTCCTCAAAGAAGCCCGCATCGGCAGCTGCCGAACCCTCCGCGGCAAATCCAACTGCCGCGAACGCGACGAGCAGCACCGCTACAGCGGCAATATAGAACCCGTATTTCCCGCGGTCCGCCGATTTGATTTTCCGATCTCTCACTTTACGCCTCCTTTGTTTCTGCTGTGACCGGCCTAGGAGCCGGAGCCACCCTGTTCCTATCTCTGTTCCTTAAAAAAGCATCGGTCAGCATTCTGACCGATGCCCGTAAATTACTGATTATCCGGTACTATTATGACCTGTGTCGAGGTTGCATAGGTATCCGTAAAATCGATACTCTGGAGCCTGTCCTCCGTAACCGTCATTCCGGCAATACCTATATCCGCTCTGCCCGACTGAACGGCTGTTATTATAGCGTCGAACTCAATATTGTCTACCTGAAGCTCCATACCCAGCTTGTCGCATATTGCCTGAGCTATGTCAATATCTATTCCAACTACCTCTCCGTTTTCCATATACTCGTACGGTTCAAAGGTCGCATTCGTGGCAACCACAAGTGTTCCGTTATCTCTTGAAACATCTGCCGGTGACTCATAGGGTGACTGACCCTTTGTATCGTCACCGATATAATTTGCAATTATCGAGTCGATAGTCCCGTCAGCTTTGAGCTCCGCAAGAGCGCCGTTTATCTGATCCTTCAGCTCCGTGTTATCCTTTGAGATACAAATAGCATACTCCTCCGGCTCAAAGGTCTGGTCAAGGATCTTGAGTCCGTCATTTACAGCAACGAATGCCTCAGCCGGCTGCTGATCTATAACAACGCAGTCGATCTTACCCTGGGTAAGCGCCTGCACCGCATCTGCGCCCTTTGTGTATCTCTCAACCGTAGCACCCTCAGCCTCGTAATCCGAAGCAAGGATATCACCAGTTGTTCCTAACTGTACACCTATGCGAGCGCCGGCAAGATCCGCCTCGCTTGTTATCGTCTTTGTCGTCTGATCCTGGTTGTCCGCACCTGTATCCGCAGTATCGCCTCCGCCGCTGCATCCCGCAAGCACAGCTGACAGAGCGAGCACAGCCGCTGCCGTTAATGACACAATCTTTTTATTCATTATAAAAACCTCCAACATACAGTCCTTTCGGACCTTAATTACATATTACAATGATTATATCACAACTCTTCCCGTAATTCAATACCTTTCTCACTCATTGTAAAATTTTTTTAAACTCAATGTAATACATTTGATAAAACGGCTTGAACAAAATATGAATATATGATATACTTGTTCATAAATGATACAAATATATCGGAGGAAGATCAATGTTTACAATCGGATGTCACCTCTCATCATCAAAGGGGTATCTCAATATGGCGCAGACTGCCGTTTCAATAGGTGCGAACACATTTCAGTTTTTCACGCGCAATCCGCGCGGCGGCAAGGCAAAAGCGATAGACGAAGAGGATATAAGGCAGTTTCACGCATACTGCGGCGAGCACGGTATAAAAACGATACTGGCGCACGCGCCGTACACATTAAACGCATGCTCCGCGGATGAGTCCATACGCGAATTCGCGCTGAACACCATGAAGGACGATCTCGCGCGTATGGAGCACACACCGCATCAGCTCTACAATTTCCATCCTGGGAGCCATGTAAAGCAGGGCGCAGAGCGAGGCATCGAGCTGATAGCGGAACATCTTAACAAGGTGCTCAGTCCAGGAATGACGACGACCGTTCTTCTGGAGACGATGGCGGGCAAGGGCAGCGAGGTAGGCAGGAGCTTTGATGAGCTGCGCGCGATAATCGACCGCTGTGAACTGCAGGATAAGCTCGGCGTATGCCTTGACACATGCCATGTCTATGACGGAGGCTATGATATAGTCAATGATCTCGACAGTGTGTTAAATGAATTTGACAAAGTCATCGGACTTGACCGGCTGAAAGCGATACACATAAACGACAGCAAGAACCCCATCGGCTCACATAAGGACAGACACGAGAAAATAGGCGAAGGTTCGATAGGCGCCGATGCATTTTCACGGATAGTTAACCATCCCGCTCTGAAAGACCTCCCATTCTTCCTCGAGACCCCCAACGAGCTCGATGGCTATGCACGCGAGATCGCGATGCTGAAGGAGATGCGGGGCAATTAACGGAGGCACCGCATAAATCATTTATAAAAATGATTAAGCATCCTGATTTACTCTGTCCTGATCCTATGTGATCATTACAGTAAAATACGATCAACAAAACATAAACTAAGGAGCACATTACAATGAATACATTCAATATACTCGACTTCGGAGCAGTAGCGGATGCCGTTACTAACAATGCAAAATCGATACAAAAGGCGATAGACGCGGCATCATCATGTAACGGTACAGTAATCGTTCCGCGCGGTGAGTTTTTAAGCGGAACGCTTGTCCTCAAGAGCAATATCGATCTTCACCTTGAAAAGGGAGCAGTGCTTATAAGCAGTCTGAACGAGGAAGATATTCTCGACTTTGCAAAGCTGTTCGAGGACGACAACGCCTGCACAGGCTGGGACGGCGGCTGTTTCCTGTTTGCCTGCCATGAAAAGAACATAACTATATCGGGCGAGGGAACGATATACGGTCAGGGCGACAAGGTCTTCTTTGATGACAATGCCGACGGCGGTTATCATGAATGCCCGCTAAATGTCGCGGCATTCAGACCGCGCACTACATTTTTCGAGGATGTTGAAAATCTCACAGTCCGCGATATTACCTTTAAAGATGCGGCATTCTGGACGCTGCATATGGCAGGCTGCAAAGATGTATCAGTTCTCGATATCAAGATATTAAACGATGTCCGCGGCGCAAATAATGACGGTATCGATCCCGACTGCTGTAAAGATGTGATAATAAGAGGATGCATGATAAAAACAGGTGACGACGCCATAGTTATAAAAACAACAAAGCCGATGTCTGAGCGTTATGGAGCCGCGGAAAACATTGTGATAAGCGATTGTATACTCTGTTCACATGACTCCGCTCTCAAGATCGGATCTGAGACTCATGGCGATATAAGAAATATAATACTTAGCGACTGCATCATAAAGGACTGCTCACGCGGTATCGGCATATGGGCACGCGACGGAGCGACAATAGAGGATATCCATGTACATCATGTCACGGGAAATGTGCTCAAATATGCCGATGGTATGCACGACGGCCATCCATCGCGCTGGTGGGGCAACGGAGAACCTATCTTCTTAAGCGCGACCTATCGCGACAGCCGAAAACTGTATCCCGGCAAGATACGCGATATAACATTTGATCATATCTATATGACTACCGAGTCAAGTGCTTTCATCTGCGGCGAGGAATATTCCCACCTTGAAAATATAGACTTCAAAGATTTTCGTCTGACAATGCGCAGACAGGGTACACAGCAGCACGGATGGTTCGATGAACAGCCGTCACTGCGTGATGTTTATCCCCACAAGATCCCCGCAGTCTATGCACGCTTTGTTGACGGTATAAATATTGAAGGAAAAGTGCGTTTTGTACATCCTTACAGCAAAGACGACAACGGAGAATATGAATTCGACGACTGCTCCGGCAAAGGCGCAGCCATTGACACCATATAAAAATACCCCCTTCGTCAAACGGCGGAGGGGATACTTTTTCATTACCGAACGACCATACATCACACAACCAGCTTATTTGTCTTTTTAAGATATTTAGCAGGTATAGGTCTGTGCAGTTTCCACACTATGTTCATCGGCGCGCTGCCGGCGCTCTGCATAAAATCTGCAAGCCCCAGAAAAGTATAGTTTGCTGTCAAGCCATACTGGTCTTTTTTATTTTCCCTTACAAACAGCATTATCCTATTACCAAGCTTTTTATGATTTACATATCGTTGTCCGGTTGGTGACTCGGGCGTTGTCGTGCTTTGGCTCTGCCAATGGAACAACTCGCTGTTTATAGAATAATCATTGTACATCGTAGACGGAGAATAGTCCTTATCTGATTTGTTGAGCGTGACCATAAAGACATCCGCCTTTTTATCGGATAGATATTTGACACCTTCGCGTACTGATGCAGGATCTTTAACATCCATTGCGAGCAGCAGCTGCGCCTTTGAATACGAGCAATAGAGATCAAGAGGGCAGTCAAAGCCGAGCTCTACGGGCTCATCTATGAAATCTATTTTGTCGTAATTGTACCTCAGCAGCTCTATTATCTCTTTACTTAAACGGGGACACTCTTTTATTTTTTCAATGCCTTCCTCCGGCGCAGCAAAACCCAGCTCATGATCGGTTTTGTTCCAAACTGTATAGTTAAACATTTTGAGCATGCGTATTTCTGCGTATGTAAGCTCACCGCCATGTTCATCGCTTATCATATTTATTATAAATCTAAGGAATCGCCTTGAATCGATCACGCATATCCTCGGTAACGCCTTTGTAAGTACGCCCTCAAGCTCTTCGTTAAAGTCTTCAGCTACACCCGCGGTGACACATAATCTCGAAAAACTTGTTCGCTTATAAAGTAACCTCGGATCGAGGTGATAGTATGAGAGAAAGTTTGCAAGAGTCAGCTTCAGACCGGTATCTTCGGTAAATGATCCGACCTTTGCAGTTAAGCCGGATATGCGGTCAAATGAACTTCGAATATTATTATAGATATATTCCTTAGCAAGTTTCTCAAGATGGATGTAACATCCCTTGGGAACAGAGCTAAATCCTTCTTTAATCTCTTTACTTAAACTTTTGCTCGCGTTCGAAAGCAGTGCGGCAAACTTATCCTCAAAATTATACTTCTTGTTCGCTTGCCCGATAAAATCCAGAACGGTAAGGCAATCTTTATTTTCCGAAATTCTAAGCCCGCGGCCGAGCTGTTGTAAAAATACCGTAACACTTTCTGTCGGCCTTAAGAACAACACCGTGTTTACTTCCGGTATATCAACACCCTCATTATATATATCGACTACAAATATAAATCTAAGCTCTCCGTTCACAAGTCTTTCTTTGGCTGACTTTCGCGTTTCATCGTCAGACTCTCCGCTGAGCGCCACAGAGGCTATTCCGGCATTGTTAAAGATGTCACTCATAAATTCGGCATGCTTCACCGAAACACAAAAGCCCAGTCCCTTTACATCATCAATGTCATTAACATATTTATATACAGAACGTATCACAAGCTCGGCACGCTGCTTGGCGGCTGCGCCGCTCATTGTATAGGCCCTTGTAATCTCGCCCGTATCATATCCACCCCGTGACCATTTGAGCTTGCTTAAGTCTATATCGTCTGTGATCCCAAAATACTGGAACGGGCAAAGCAATTTTCTATCGATCGCTTCCGGAAGTCTTATCTCGGCAGCTATCCTGTTATCAAAATATTCTACAATGCTTTTGCCGTCCATACGCTCCGGCGTAGCCGTCAAACCAAGCAGCACTTTTGGTCTATAGTATGTGAGCAGCTTTTGATATGTCGGCGCCGCGGCATGATGAAACTCGTCAACAATTATATAATCATAATAATCAGATGATGTGTTTTCATACAACGCCTTAGAATTAAAAGTCTGTATAGATATAAACAGATGCTCTATGCTCTCTGCTTTGTAATTTCCCACTGAAAGTTCCCCGAAATTGTTGTCCTTCAATACAGCGCGAAACGTAGCGATGCTCTGCTCCAATATCTCCTCCCTATGCGCAACGAAGAGAAGCTTATTCACCTTCCCCGAATGTTTCTTACAATAGCTTCTATAATCGAATGCAGATATCACGGTTTTACCTGTCCCCGTTGCGGCAACAATAAGATTTTTATAATGTCCCCTTATCTCCCGTTCCGCGCGAAGCTTATCTAATATTTCCTGCTGATATGGAAACGGCAGTATGTCAAAGAATACATCTTGACTTGATCGGTCCAAACCACCGCGCTCTGCTTTTAATGCTTTTTCAAGTCTCAGACATTCCGTTTCATTATAAGTTTCAAAATCCGATGAATTCCAATAGCTCTCAAAAGTCGCATTGACCTTTCTTACGGTTTCCGGCAGATCTTTCGCTGTGATCTTCACATTCCACTCAAGGCCGCTCGATATTGCCGCATTCGAAAGATTTGACGAGCCTATATATGCGGTAGTAAAGCCTGTGTCTCGATAGAACACATATGTCTTCGCATGAAGCCGAGTCCGCTTGGTATCATAAGATATCTTTATCCGGGTATTTGGCAGCTTTCTAAGCTCCTCTACAGCTTTAATGTCCGTGGCCCCCATATATGATGTAGTTATGATGCGCAGTATCCCGCCGCGCTGAGTAAAAGCTTTCAGCTCGTCCATTATAAGACGTAATCCGCTCCATTTAACAAATGACACAAGCATATCTATCCTGTCAGCGGACAGTATCTCCTTTTTCAGCTCCGTGAACATGCTAGGCTCATGGATCGCACCTGTAAAAAGTGAGCTATGTGCAACGGATGTTTCGGGACGAACCAATTCCGCCTTCCCTGTAACCGCGTATGATGAGTTTTCCTTCTCTATCAGCGCAAGCAGCTGCTCTGCATCGCCCTCAAGCTTATTGGACTCATCACCGCCGGCAGCCGACAATATCCTATTCACTATTTCTATCTGCCCTGCGAGGCCTCCGCCGTGTTCTTTTACAGTAATAAGTTCTCTTTCTATAATCTCTTTTGCATATCTTGAAAGGATGACCGCTGCTTCAGCCTCATCTATCGTTTTTTTTGAAACAACTATATCTGTCTCACGGTCTTTCAGCTCGGCTGACAGCTCTTGATCAATCACCTGCTCATATATTCCCGGTTTTAACATGTCTGAATCCTCACTTTATTTTATGATCTTATTTTACCACAATAACAAATTTATTTCAATATCAATGCTTGAAATTTTGCGGCACATATTGAATTTTACATCATGACAGTGTATAATGAAATGGGGTGAGACAAAGATGAAACAAATAACAGTCACAGCAGCTATTATCGTCAATGATAATAACGAGCTTCTGATATGTCGCAGGGCCGATGGCTCGTCAATGGGCGGGCTGTGGGAATTTCCCGGCGGCAAGCTCGAACCGAGCGAAACGCTTGAGGAATGTATAGTGCGCGAATGCAAGGAAGAGCTGTCCGTTGATATTTCCGTTATCGGCATATTTAAAAAAACACAATACCGCTACCCGGACAAGCTGATTGATTTTACATTCTTTAATGCTTATATCGTCAATGGGTGCATATGTATGAATGTACATAAAGAAATAAAGTGGATACCGGTTTCTGAAATCAGGAACTATGAGTTTTGTCCGGCTGATGCCGAAATACTGGATATGCTTGTAGGGGGATGTTATGGATATATGTCCATTCCTTGAGGACTGGGCAGATATGCAGTAGGAACTGTGCTTCGGTGAAATCTCAAAAGAAAAGTATGAAAAGTGGCATGATCAGACACTTGTGTATTATTCCGCTTTAAATATTTATAAAGAACAATAATGGCAGTTTTCAAATAGGGTAGATGGAGGGCGGTAGCCCTCCACCTCCCGTTGCACCGTACGTACGGGTCTCGTATACGGCGCTACACAACTGTAGATGTTACTACATCAACTGAGATAGTATGCGAGGGGGTCGATCAAGCCGGGTCGCCTCCTCTTTCTATTTGGTATTGCAAGTACTTTCGGTGACAACAGAAAATTTACTACGTTCATTGCACATCGTTTGTACCACCCTAATCGTGAGTTTGCCACCTTGAATATATCTTCTTCTGTCATTTTGCATTTGAATACAATTTATCATGATTTATCGTGTCGAAATATTTCTCTATGTCTAGGTCGATAATCCATTCATAGCCTGCATTGAGATATTCAAGCGCTTTCTTCATGGCGTCATGACAGTCTCTGTTTGGTCTAAATCCAT
>DVNB01000119.1 GCA_018714695.1 Candidatus Ornithomonoglobus merdipullorum
TTTATAACATCAGCCAATATCAATGTTATACCGGTTTTGTACAATTCTTTGTTTTCCGGAAGAATAATATTATTTTTAATTAAGATACTTGTCGTATATTCAGCTACATGGTTCATTCTTATTTCCTTCACAATTATTTCTTGATTTATTTATAATTATACATTATTTTTTGTGAGAAGTCAACACTTCCAAAGGCAAGATGTGCGCAGATTTAGGCAAGATGTGCACAAGTTGAAAATCATCATATCATAATATCACAACAGAACACATTATTTTCCTCATGATAATTGATCAGTCCATCGTATTTATCTACTATACGGCGTATATTTTTTGTTCCGAATCCATGACTGCTCTTATCATTCTTATTTGTTTCCGGGAGCCGGCCTTTTACCAGCACCGGCTTAACTGTGGAATTAGACATTGATATGAAAATATTATCATTACATTTTTGCACGTCAAGACTTATGCATTTTTTTGCTGCTTTCTGTGCTGCTTCTATGGCGTTGTCAAATAGATTGCCGAACAGGACGCCTATTTCATCATTTTTGAGCTTTGAAATAGAATGGTTCATGACAGCTGCATTTATCTCTATGCCAAGTTTATCACACAGAGCGATCTTTGCGTTTACTATAGCATTGAAGTAATCATTGTCTGTTTTTATAAAATGCCTGAATTCGCCAAGTTCGTTTGCTGTAACTGTATTTACATATTCAACTATACTTTTTTTGTCGGGAAGCGCCTGTATCAATGTAAAGTGATGCAATATATCATGCCGCGCACCACATGTCTTTTCATACAATTCTTTTATATCACGTATGTGGTTTTTCTCGGTTTTATACAGAAGCCTAAGTGTATCAAGCTCAGCTTGTTTTTTTGCATCAAGATCTATTTTGATGAATGTGTAATAAGTGACAATGTTCGCAAATGCTACACTGAGAGCGGCAAGCAGCAGTTCCTGTCTCAATTCTATATGATTTAAAAACACCTGCATTATTCCTACCATTGACATTGTAGTGGCAATCGGGACCAACGACAGCAGTATCAGATCGCGGCGGTTTTTATTTTCGGGGACTCTGAATTTTATTAGAATGATTCCTGCAATGAGGAGCAGTATTTTTGTGGTTGCGATCAGTGCGATCCGCTGTATAGTCATTCCATATAACTCGGAATACTCCTGTGTTATAAATTCTGCAAAGAACAAAGTCGATAAAAGTGATATTATATATACTATGCAATTGACAAATCCTGATATGAATAGCTTTGTGTATATGTCACCGTTCAAGAATATCAATGCGTATATAAAATATATGATAACAAAGGACAGCCCCAGAAAACCTTCGGATATATATAAATAATTATATGTGGTTATGGTAAATACCGAAACAGCAAGCGTGATGAAAAAACCGGTGTATTTACGTATACCGGTATACTTACAGCCGAAATAAAACGAAAGGATCAAAAGAGTCATACTTTCTTCAAGTATATTTACGCCAAATTCAAACAAATTCATCTCATGAGCTCCTTTCTGAATTCCATATAGATGCACTGCGCTTCATTCAGCATTTCTGAATTTCTGGTAACTGATATTTTTATTTCGTTTGTTAAAGTGACATATCGGCTGTCCAATCTTTTTATGTACCGGCAGTTGACAACATATTGCTGCTGAACACGTATGAATCCCTTGTCCTTTATTTGACTGTACACATCCGACAGACTGCCTCTGAGCTTTGTTTCCGTACCGCTGTTCGAACAGCAGTATACATAGTGCTTCTCACTTTTAAAAAAGATAGTATCTGTCACATCTATTTTGTAGCTTTTGTCAAGCACTAATTCCACGATGCGAGTCGCACGGCGTAAAGTAGCTATATGTCGAAGCAGCTTTTTGATAACCGGTTCAAGGTTTTCAAGTTTTCGCTTGCTTATAAACGAGAACGGTATATAGTCATATGCCTGCAGTGCCAGCTCCTCGTGTGATGTGATAAAGACTATCGCCAGTTCGGGGATTGTTTCACGCAGTTTTTCTGAAACCTTGAATCCATTGATATCACCCATGTCGATATCAGTAAAAACAATGTCTGCCGAATTATTTTTAAAATAGTTTATCAGCTCGCGGCCGCTGTAGAGTTTTTCTGTTTTAAGATCATACTCTGTACCGGACATGATATCTTTTATCATAGCATTAAGTTTTTCACAAAAGAAATGGTCATCATCACATATGATGATAGTAATTGTATTATCCATTATATTCACCATCCAATGAATGTGTTTTATCTCAATAAATGTTTCTTACTGCACATTATTATACCATTTATATCGTTTTAAAGCAACAGTATATTATTGTTTTATTTCCTGCTTTGATCCTGCTCAATTAAATTTGTAAATTTTTTCGGAAAGCGGTTGCAATTGGTGCGGATGTATGCTATAATATAATTTGCTATACACAGTTGATCAGAAAGGAGTATGGGAAATGGCGGTAAAGAAAAAGAAGTTTATGACATATAACGGTAAGCCTATCATAAGATGCGGAAACAGGATATATTACGGAAATTTGGAAGATAAACTTATATTGGTGCTGGATATTACGGAGACTAAGAAGGTAAAGGATCATGATATTGCGTCGCAGATACTTATCCAGGTGATGGATAATACGGGCGAGTTTGGGAAAGGGCAGGTTTTCAGAAAGGCAACGCGTGATAATCTGTACAAGGCGTTGGATATCGGAGAATGGTGGCTCAAGGATGCGCTCAAGCAGCTGTCATGAGAAGGTTTTGCGCAGCGGAGGATCGGCTCCGGCTGCGCTTTTTATATGCGCAGTAAAAAAGCCGCTCTTGTGAGCGGCGCGTATTCTTTTATCATGCTGAAAGAATAACAAGAACCAGCGTTGTTATAAGGAAAAGAACTGCAACGGTCGTTGTGAGACGAACCTGCATCTTTTCTTTTGTTGTACCGCCGGCCTTCTTGAAGAATGAATCACCCATGTCGGATGAAGCGCCCTGAATGCCGCGCATACCCGGATCCTTGCCCTCCTGTGCGAGTACGATGAAGATAAGCAGAACGCTTACAACGATGTGGAGAACGATAAACAGCGTGTTCAATTTTAAACCTCCTTTTCAGAAAAACGGGACGGCAGCGTTTTGCGCACGGGACCCGTATGTAGTTTTGCGATGCGCTCAGCGAGACATTTGTCTGCGCCCGGCGAGATATTTGTCTGCGCCCGGCGAGACATCCTGTCTGCGCCCGCGTGGCATTTTCTGCCGCCGCGTATAAATTTACGCATAATACCATACTATTATATCACAATCCCGTGATTTTGCAAGTCTTTTTTAAATTTTTTTTTAAAAATTAAAAAAATTACTGTACTATCGCATATTTTTTTGGTATACTATAGATGTACTGTCGGATCAGAGTATGAAAAGGACGGCGGGGAGGTATATATGGAAAGCTTTGAGAAGGAAAAAGAGAGGGTAATAACGGTCGGACTGCATACGGGCAGTCGGGACGCGGTGAACGATACTACAGATGAATCGATGCGTGAGCTTGAGGAGCTCGTAAAGACTGCCGGCGGGGAGGTAGTATGTGAGACGGTGCAGAACCGTCCGTCGCCGGACGCGGGAACATATATAGGGACCGGGAAGCTTGAGGAGATAAAGGAGGCTGTCTCATCTCTCGGCGCGGAGCTTGTGGTGTTTGACGACGAGCTTTCGCCTGTGCAGCTCAGAAATGTGAGCGAGTATCTGGGCGTGCGTGTGCTGGACAGGTCAATGCTCATACTCGATATATTTGCGATGCGTGCGCGCTCCGGTGAGGGCAAGCTCCAGGTCGAGTTGGCGCAGCTCAAATACAGCCTTCCGCGTTTGCGCGGAATGGGAACGGAGCTGAGCCGTACCGGAGGCGGCATAGGAACAAGAGGCCCGGGTGAGACGAAGCTTGAGACGGACAGGCGTCATATCCGCGCGCGCATAACGGCTCTCGAATCGGAGATAAAGGAGATCAAAAAGCACCGCGGGCTTTTAAGAGAGCGGCGTAAAAAGGACGGAGTTATAACCTGCGCGCTCGTGGGATATACAAACGCCGGAAAGTCAACACTTTTAAACAGACTTACTGACGCCGGCGTTCTGGCTGAGAACAAGCTGTTTGCGACGCTTGATACCACCTCGCGTGCCATAACGCTCTATGATAACAGGCGTATAATAATGATAGATACCGTAGGCTTTATAAGAAAGCTGCCGCATTATCTGATAGAGGCGTTCAAGTCCACTCTCGAGGAGGCTGCCGAGGCGGACCTTTTGATACATGTCATAGACGCTGCGGGCGAGGAGACGGAGAATAAGATCGAAGTGGTCGAGCGAGTCTTGGGTGAGATAGGCGCGGGAGGAAAGCCTATAATAAACGCGTATAACAAATGTGACGCGGCGGGAGAGTTCGTTCCTCCGGCAACGGACGTCACGGAAAATGTGTTCATAAGCGCCAAGACAGGCATGGGTATAGACAAGCTCATAGACGCGGTCGCAAGAACAGCTCCCGGCGGTAAGACCGAGTGCAAGCTGCTCGTCCCGTATTCGGACGGTGGTGTGCTGAATGAGCTGCATACGAACGAGAAGGTGCTTTCGGAGGAGTATACCGGCTCGGGAATAGAGATAACGGTGCTGCTTGACGCGGCGGCGCGCGGACGACTGAAAAAATACTCGGTATGATATTCATTGTACGGCGGCGATAAAGTATGACGGGAGGGTGATGCTATGTCGGCAGGAAAGGAATATCTCAATCATTTACTTGATATATTAAAGGATATGGAGGATATTACGTACCGCAGGATGGCGGGCGAATATCCGCTTTATTACAGGGGGAGATTGTTCGGCGGCATTTACGGCGACAGGCTCCTTCTCAAAAAAACTCCGTCGGCGGAGCGGATACTGGGTGATGTAAAATATGTTACACCGTATCCGGGCGCGCCGGAGATGATATTGTATGAAGCCGGTGAGGACGGCGGGTTCGGAGATCCGGAAAAACTTATGCAGACGATAGAGGAGATGTACGACGATCTGCCGGAGCCTAAGCGCTCGCGCAGCCGAGCAGATTCGCAGATCAGGATGGAGAAAAAGTAGAGTGGATGTGATGCAATGTCGGTAAAGGATACATACAAGACGGTCTCGTGCGAGGCGGAGACGCTTATGATCGAGAAAAAATCGAAATTCTATGCGCACGTAAAGCCTGTTGACAATGAGGCTGACGCGCTGGAGTTCCTTAACAGGATACGCTCCGAGAATCGTGACGCGACCCATAATGTCTATGCGTATGTGATAGACGAAAACAATATTTTCAGGTACTCGGATGACGGAGAACCGTCGGGGACGGCGGGGATGCCGGTTCTGGATACTATCAGAAAATCGGGGATAACAGACGTTATAGTAGTTGTGACAAGGTATTTCGGCGGAACGCTCCTAGGCACGGGCGGTCTTGTCCATGCCTATGGCTCATCCGCAAGACAGGGACTTTCGGAGGCGGGCGTTATAGTCCGCAGCATGTGCGATATAGTTTCCGTAAAGGCCGGCTACGACCTTGTGGGAAGGCTGCAGTATAAGATAGCGGCGGAAGGACTCGAATTGGAAGATACCGTATACGAGGACGATGTTACTTTTTTGGTGCGTTCGCCCAAGGAACGGACAAAATATCTGACGGAGGAGCTTACAGATCTTACGAACGGCAGAGCAGAGGTGGAGATCATCGGCAGCAAATACGCGGACAGAAGGGATGATGAATTTTATGGGTAATAAGAAAAGACACAAGGCAGTCAAAATAATCATATGCATAGCTGCGGCGCTCGTGATAGGCGCGGGCGGGTTTTATGCGGGAGTAAGGTCTCAGACGGACAGTATGATAAACGCTCTGCCGCGGGCGGCGCGCGAGACCGCACCTGCCGGGGAAGGGGCTGTGCCGCCGTCGGTATCGGCTGCGGCAGAGGAGCCGGAGGAGGAGCAGGCCACGGAAGCGGCTGTGTTTGTAGGGAAGTCGAACGTTTCGGCGGCAAGCGAGGGTACGTGGTCAACGGTGGACAGCTGTAATTACGACATATCTGGTGACGGAGTAAACGATACGGTGACGCTTTACACATCCGCCGAGTCGGATGATATGGGTATACTCTGGGACGATACTCAGCAATGGATACTGGAGGTCAGCGACGGCGGAAACGGGTATTACACGCTTTTAGACACGTCGGTGAGCAACGGCTCGGTCTACTATCAGGTGAACGAGCTGAACGACGGAACACGCACGATAGTTGTTTATATAACAACAGGTGCCGGCACTGAGATAACCGAGTACATATTTGGAAAAGCGGGCTTTACGGAAAAAGACGTTTATTCCTCGTCAGGAATAAACACCGTACACTCGTCAATACCATGGTATAACTAAGAAAGGGGAATTTAAAAATGGAGATCAATCTTACAAAGCAAACATTTGACGGAGAGGTAATAAAGTCGGACGTACCGGTCCTTGTGGATTTCTGGGCGCCGTGGTGCGGACCGTGCAGAGCGGTAGCTCCGGTGATCGCCGAGGTGGCGGATGAATACAGCGGCAAGGCAAAGATATGCAAGGTCAACGTGGACGAGGAGAGCGCGCTCGCGGCAGAGAATGCTATCGTATCCATACCGACGGTGATCCTGTTTAAAAACGGTAAGCCTGTGGAAAAGCTCGTAGGCGCAAGGTCATTTGACGAATACGCGGATATTATTGATCGTTATTTATAATTAATGAATAATATGCAATAAATAACTGTGATATAACACGTGTTTATTGGCTAAATCACTGAAAAAGTAAATAGGCTATTGCATTTTTATTCAAAAGGATGTATAATATTTCGTATAAAGCCGAGGACGGAGCCCCCGGCGGGGCCGCGTCTCCGGCAGTCCGCTTTTCTCAGTGATCATTTGCGCGGGGGAAAGTGAACTGCCGGGGGATGGGCTTGAATTTTTATTTTGAGCGGATATTGACGCTCGGAGGGGATAAAATGCTGAAAGATATAATCGAACTCGATAAAAAATACTATATGAACACATTCGGCGACAGGCTTCCCGTGTGCTTTGAAAGGGGAGAGGGATTAAAGCTTTATGCCGATAACGGAGATGTGTATTATGATTTTCTCGGCGGAATAGCCGTTAATGCATTGGGACATTCACATCCGGAATTTATTGCTGCGCTGAAGCGGCAGCTGGATAAGCTTATACATACCTCAAGTCTTTACTATATTGAGAATCAGGCTAAGCTGGCTCAAAAGCTCGTTGAAAACAGCTGTGCTGACAAGGCGTTTTTCTGCAACAGCGGAGCCGAGGCAAACGAGGCGGCATTCAAGCTTGCAAAGATCTATTTCTACAAGAAGGGTGAGGAGCGCTATGAGATAATCTCGCTCGATCATTCCTTCCACGGAAGGACTCTGGCAACGGTCGCGGCGACGGGGCAGAAGCACTATCAGGATCCGTACAGACCGCTTACCCCGGGATTCAAGCAGGTTGCGCCGAACAACTTTGAGGCGCTTGAGGCTGCTGTAACGGATAAGACTGCGGCTATAATGATAGAGCTCGTTCAGGGTGAGTCGGGTGTTCATCCGATGGATCTTGAGTATGCTGAAAAGGTAAGGAAGCTCTGCGACGATAAGGGAATTCTACTTATCGTAGACGAGGTACAGACCGGTATGGGAAGGCTCGGAAAGCTTTTTGCTCATGAGCTGTACGGTATAGAGCCTGATATATTCACCTGCGCCAAAGCGCTCGGCGGCGGTGTACCGATAGGCGCGATGTGTGCGAAGGCTGAGGTCGCAGCGGCGTTTGAGCCGGGAGATCACGGCACGACATTTGGAGGCAATCCGTTTGCAACTGCGGCGGGGCTTGCCGTATTTGATATTTATGAAAAGGAAAAGCTCATCGAAAATTGTGCCGAGGTCGGCGGATACCTAAAGGACAGACTTGCGGAGCTGGCGGACAAATATCCGGACAAAATAACCGAGGTGCGCGGTATGGGACTTCTTATCGGCATCGAGCTGATACCGGAGATCGCGGGCGATGTATTTAAGAAACTGTTTGAGAAAAAAATGCTTACCAGCCTTTGCAAGGGAATTACGATAAGGATAGCGCCTCCGCTGAATATAACAAGGGATGAGGCCGATATATTCGTGGATACGCTCGACGCGGTCCTGGCCGAAATATAAATAATGTAGGGAAAGGAAACAGATAAACAATGAAGGATCTTATTAGTTTGCATGATCTGACCTCAAATGAGGTCAAGGGACTTTTGTCTCTCGGACTCAAGCTCAAGAAGGAGCTCAAGAGCGGTATACCGCATCCGATATTAAAGGGAAAGACATTGGGAATGATATTTACAAAGTCCTCAACAAGGACAAGAGTTTCGTTTGAGGTAGGAATGACACAGCTGGGAGGATATCCGCTGTTTCTCTCGTCAAACGATATACAGCTCGGCAGAGGAGAGACTATACACGATACTGCGAAGGTGCTCGAAAGGTATCTTGACGGTATAATGATACGTACATACGCGCATTCCGATGTTTTGGAGCTTGCCGAGGAGGCTGATATTCCCGTAATAAACGCGCTCACGGATCTTTTGCATCCATGTCAGGTGCTTGCGGATCTGATGACCGCTTACGAGCACAAGGGACGCCTGGAGGGGCTTAAATTCGCTTATATAGGCGACGGAAACAACATGGCTCATTCAATAATGTACGGCTGCGCAAAGGTCGGAGTAGACTGCGCTATAGCGACTCCGAAGGACTACAGCTGCAATGAGGAGGTAGTCGAGAACGCAAAGGCAGATTTTGCCGCGGGCGGATCGCAGCTGCTGCTCACAGAGGATCCGGCAGAGGCTATAAAGGACGCGGATATAGTTTATACAGATACATGGGTATCGATGGGCATGGAGGCGGAAAAGGCTGAGCGCCAGAAGGTATTCATGCCGTATCAGGTGAACAAGGAGCTGTTCGCTCATGCCAAGGATGATGCTATATTCATGCACTGTCTGCCCGCATACAGGGGCTTTGAAGTCACAGAGGATATCATCGACGGACCGAACAGTGTTGTGTTTGACGAGGCAGAGAACAGGCTTCATGTTCAGAAAGCGGTCATGGCAACTCTTATGGGTTGATGATCCAATATATATTTTGATAGGATAAGGTCTTCCCGCAGAGGCGGGCAGACAGCAGAGGGGTTCCGTTCTCCCGACGGCAACCCCTTTGTTTTTGAGGAGGAGTTTACATGCTTACCGATTATCAATCGCTTTTTCAGATCCGCCTTGCCAATTATGACGACATCGACTCGATAATGACCATAACACGCGAGGCGTTTCAAAAATACAAGGAGCTTGCCGGAGTGGAGCGGGTGGAGGCTCTTGAGGAGACGAGCGAGGATGTGAGACATGATATAGATACGAAGATAGTGCTCATAGCTTTTTCCGACAGAGAGCCTGTCGGCAGTGTCAGAGTGGAGATCCTGCCGGACAGAACAGCGCTGCTTACACGGTTTGCCGTGAAGGTGACAAGCCAGAACAATGGTATCGGAAAATCTATCATGAACCTTGTGGACAGGATCATGATCAAGAAAAACGTGAAGCGCATACAGCTTTATACGGGCTCAAAAATAACCTCGCTGATACGATTTTACTATGGCAGAGGCTTTTACATAGAATCCACTGATACTTCGCGCGGATATGTCCGCGCAAAGCTCGTGAAGGAATATTGACAGATCGTTTGAAATATGATATAATTATCCCTATGCATTACATGGATATAAAAGAGCATGGCTTTTTTGCCGTGCGATAGGAAGGAGTATTTATGGGGATAATCGAGCTGCTGCTTATCGCGGTGAGCCTTTCGATGGATGCCTTTGCGGTCGCTGTATGCAAGGGACTGGCGATGAAGAAAGTATCGTTAAAGGAGCCCTGCATCGTCGGTGCATGGTTCGGAGGCTTTCAGGCGCTTATGCCTGCGATAGGCTTTTTTCTGGGTGCCGCGTTTGAGAAGTACATAACGCCTATAGATCATTGGGTGGCTTTTGTGCTGCTTGGTATTATCGGTGCAAATATGATCAAGGAGGCGCTGTCAAAGGATGAGGAGGAGCCGGACGCGTCGCTCGGCGCGCGAGGAATGTTTATAATGGCTGTCGCAACGAGCATCGATGCGCTTGCGGTAGGAATAACGTTTGCGTTCTTGATAGACGGCGTGGGGCACCTTATATTTGCGTTTGCCGCGATAGGTGTCACGACTTTTATTCTTTCGGCGATAGGAGTCAAGGTGGGCAATATCTTCGGTGTGAAGTATAAGTCCAAGGCGGAGCTTGTGGGCGGTGTTATACTTATACTGCTCGGTGTGAAGATACTGCTGGAGCACCTTGGGATACTGTAAAAAAATACGCTCGGGACTTGGTCCCAAGCGTATTTTTTTTATGCGCCGTATTGCACAACAAGCGCGTTATATTCCGCCTCTGTTATCGGCATCACTGTGCCGTGCCGGTATGTTCCGTCAAAGCTGAAATCTGCAGCCTGCGTGAATATACCTTCGGCAAGATCGTCTGTTACAAACGGCTTGTAGCCCTGACTTCTTGAATAGTAATCAAGGAGCAGGCACCAGCTGTTTTCACCGTTGATCTTGTATATAGCGGGCCCTTCGTAACCCGTCATATCGCCGAGATTATATGTTTCTACAGGCGTCCAGTTCCCGTCAAGGAAGTTGCTCTTTTCCATTATGATAGAGGACCTTGATTCATTCTTTGTGAATCTGTAGTAGATACCTTCATGCTCTATAATGGTCGTGTCGATGTTGCTGACATCGTCCTCGATATATACCTCGGCGGGGGTGAAGGTCTTGAAATCAGCTGTGTAGCTTCTGTATACACACTGCTTTGAATAATCGTCATCCGATACCTTCGATGCCCAGAATACCATGTACATTCCCTTTTCGGGATCATATACCGCCTCCGGCGCCCATGTGCAGCCTGCGTTGTCTACGGCGACCTTAACGAGGCTTGCCTCGCTCCAGTCTACAAGGTCACTGCTCTCCCATACAACTATGCTCTGTGAGCCGGCAGTCTGTGAAAGCCCCCAAGCGTTGCTGCCTTGAGTTTGTTTTCTGTTGTAAATACTTAAGTCAGTAGCGATTATAAAATATTTGCCGTCTTCGCCGCGGAGGATATACGGATCTCTTACGCCTTTTTCGCCTACATTGCTTGTCAGTACCGGGGCACCGCCATTAAGCGTTGTCCAGTTCTGTCCGTCCTCGGATACCGAGAAGTAGATCTGCTCGTCATCAGCATCGCCTTCTGTGTTCATGAAGTGAGCAAAAAGGTATGCTGTTGTTTCAAGCTGCGGTTCTACGGTGATCTTTTTTGTTATTGCGTTCACCTGCGGGTTCTGGTCATCCCAGATGTAGCAGCTTACCTCGTATTCACCGTCGGGGATGCTTGTGAAGCTGCCGCTGTCGGTGTTCATGCTGACACCGAGAAGCTTATCATTCGCATCGTGGATAGCTACGTATGTGTCATAGGGTGTGCCTTCCGGGTATGCTCCGGTATAGTATACGGTGCCGTTTTCAGCGTACGCCGTGAATGAGTCAACGGCTGCCGCCAGTCCTAAAACGGTCACATCAAAGTTTCTTGTGAGCTCAGTTCCGTTTACAGTCACCTTAGCGGTGAGTGTTACAGTGACGGTCTCTGCACCTCTTGTTACCTTACCGTTAGAAGTAATGACTTGCTCGTCTGAGGATGTCCACGTTACCGCGTTTCCGCTTACCTCCGAAGGAAGCGTCAGATCGGAGGTCACATTCGTGAGGTCTGCATCCGGAGTGAGATCCGAAAGCAGGCTGTGGTCGTAGATAACGAAGTCATCCATGTAGCCTGTGGCGTATTCACCGGTTCCCCAGTTCGCTCTTCCTATGTATGCGACAGAGTTTGCTCCGAGCATGTCAGAAATGTCTACAGATGAATCAACCTGTGAAACGAACTCACCGTTTATGTAGAGTGAAACATCGCCTTCACTCATGATAATGATCACATCATTCCACTCGTTGGAATTAAGAGCTCCTGTAGCGGATGCGGGACGCGAACCGCTGTTGTTGTAGCGTTCTATCTGTATTCCGTTGTCCTTTACAAGGGCACCTATGTATTTCTCCTGATTGTTTGTCTGTGTATTATTGTCGGGTGCCGCATAGAACATCCATGATGTTGTGGTTGCGACCGGTTTATACTTGAAGCTTACTGTCAGCTCGTCAAGACCGGTGAGCAGACTGTTGCCGTTTGCATCGGTAAGAGTTATCTGTGTAGCCGATGTGCCGTCAAACTGCACGCACGCTTCACCATCCTCAGTCACAAACTCAGGTGTTCCCTCAGCCTTGCCGTAGGTCGATCCGCTTGTGAGATCGCTGTTGTCAAAGTCAAGGCTTATAAGATTTCCGCTCTCCGGCAGGACGGGCGGTGTTGTTGGCTCTTCAGGCTCATCGGGCTCAAAACTGCTCGAATATGTTATAATGTCCACGTCAAGATTGTCATATGAAACGACTCTTTCACGTGCTGAATTGTAGCTTCCTGTAAGCTCTATCGAGCCTATAGATACCGGAGCTGTAAGTGTACCGGAAATGGTGGTGTCTTCAAGGCCTCCGGTTGCCGATATCGTTACGTTGCCTGCGCCGTCGATAGTTATCTCGACTGTTTTATTGTAGCCTACAGTGTTTACATACGGCTGCCCGCTTGCGTTCCATCCGTTTGCGCCGGCTTTGGTTGTTCCGGGGTTACTGCGGCTCTGGGATACAGGTGTTCCCGAAAGAACATTACTGCCGCCTATCCTTATTTGGTTGAAGTTGTAGCCGCCGCCTGTCATATAGAGCGCTGCTATCTCGTTTCCGTCCTTATCCTTAATGGCAAATGTGTTGTCCCTTCCGTTGTTTTCCCAGCCGGCGAACATTGTGAAGGTCATTCTGAACATATCCTTGTCCGTGAGCTCCACAGGCTCGGCGAGCGCTGCCGAAGCTGTTGCTTTCACAGGCACGAATACGTTTCCGTATCTGTCAAGACCCGATGCGTATATCTGATTGCCGTCTTCCGTGAGCGTGCCCGCTGCCGCGCCGAAGATGTTCTCGGTGCCCTCAAAGTTGTCGGTGAATTCCTCAAGGTCGGTTATAGTGGGATCACCTTCGGGTATGTAATCCGAGAAAGTGCCCTCAAGAGCAAACTCCGCAATGTTTGTCATCTCCGTAGGATTTGTATATCTGTAATAACGGTATGCATGGTTGTCTGCAAGCTCCGATGCCGGAATGGTTGTATACTCTCCCGAAGGAAGCGCGGTCGTGACCTTGTAGAGGTCTGTCCATGTAATGCCGTCATTTGACGCCTGAACCGTTCCGCCTATCATTCTGTCAGCCATTCCGTTGCCGGACCTTGCGGCAAGCTTCACGCTTGTGACTTTGAACGGAGCGCCGTAATCGTACTGTACCCAGCCGTTCGCAACGCCGTCAAAATATGTGTCAAAGTCGCCGTCCGTAGCCTTAAGATAATCTGTGCCGTCGTCGGGACGAGCCGAGCCGTCATCATCCCATGACGGTGTTCCGGTAACTGTGTAGAGCTGAACTCGTATTGTCTTTTCGAGCGTATGCTCGCCTATTGAAGCATATATATATCGTCACTTCACCGGGTGTTACACCGGTTATAAGGCCTTCGGGCGTTATCGTAGCTATACCGGTATCTGAAACGGACCATGCAACATCTCCCGATATATTCGCTGTAAGCGAGAGCTGTGCTGTTGAACCGACGCGCAGTTCTCTGCCGACACCGTTTATCGTGCCTGTGAACGGAACATTGAATGTTCTTGAGAATGTCTTGCCCGCTACAGTTGCAGAAACCGTAACTGTTCCGAGAGCTTTTGTTGTAAGTGCGCCATCTGCCGTTATCTCTGCGACAGCAGGATTAGAAACAGACCATTCAACATCACCTGTAAGGTCTGTTTCAAGTGTAAGGTCAACTGTCGCATTGAGCTCAAGGCTATCTGCCGCGCCGGAGATAACTCCATAGTTAGCCGCTCCAGTGCCGTCAACAACGTATGTGGTCACGGTTCCGGCCTTTGCTGTCGTGTCGAGGACCTTGTTTGTAAGGGAAGCTTCTCCCGTGATCGTTGCCCATTGCTCACTGCCGTCTCTGTTTGAGCGTATCTCCGTAACGTCAGTGCCTACAGTCGAGAACGCTCCGAGATCAAAGCTGTAGTCTATATCGTTTCCCGACGAGTTCGAAACTACTATTTTTATATCGCCCGTATCCTTGTTGTACGCCGCAAGGGTCGAATCCGACGACGCGATTATCGTGTCGCCCGGCTCTATATATTTTGTGAACTGACCAAACATATAGTATTTGCCGGTCAGTACGAGCTCCTCGTTATCGTGGTCAGCCATTCCTACGCCCCAAAGCGAGCTTGTATAATTTACGCTGTTGTTTGCCTCTGTCGCATTGCCGCTCGGATCACGGAAATCGGAATCCTTATGGACATCGATTATATCCCACATTACCCAAGCCGAAGGCATCATGCCGTTCATGTCGAGGATTATTCTGTCGGCAAGACCGAATCCGTCCCAGCCTCCGTCTACTTCGCTCATCCAGAGATCCTTGTTCATTTCCTGAGCCTTTGCTTTCAGCTGAGTGCGTCTTGAGCCGCTGTAGGTATGCGTGTCTATCCTGCCGAGCGCGTCCGTTGCCTCGTCCGTAAGCTGGTCAAGGTTGTTGACCGATGTGTCTATGCTTGTTTCGTCCATTCCCGCTACAAGCACATCGTCAAGACCTGCCTCGTCAAGCGCTTTTCTTGTCTCGACTATCATTTTTGACTGGCTTGTGCCGGGATCGTAGTGGCAGCCCTCCTGCTTATTGCTGTTTGCGCCCCAATAATTTGTGTCAGGCTCATTCATAGGTGAATAGCTTTCGAATACGATGCCGTTATCTTTCAATAACTGTGTGGATTCTGCTATGTATTCAGCGAAATCATCATACATGTCATCGCGCAGGTTGTTTGAGCCTGCGTCGGCAGCGCCGCTTGAGCAGCCGCTGTTCGTCATGAAGTACGGGGGCGAGTTGGAGAATCCCTCAAAGTATATGTCGGGGTTCGCTGCCTTTGCCGCAAGCGCGATATTCAGCTGGTTCTGATCGTTCGTCACGTCGTATGCTGTGATATCGACATCCGCTCCGTCGTTCGTATATTCGAACGTTTCCCATACGCCCGGTACTTTTGAATCCGAGCGTGTTACATGGTTGTGTGTCGGGTCGTCACCGCCGCCTATGTTGTAGCGGGCGATATCAAGACTCAGTCCCTCATCCGAAAAGAACGCTTCCGCCGCTGCCTGCGTAAGCTTTTCGCTGTAGCCAAGGCGGTTTGCCCACCAGCAGAGCGAGGTTCCCCAGCCCTCGAACTCTCCGTTGTTGAACGGTGAAGCGTCGGAAGGATCGAGCCGTACCGTGACCGTGCTGTTTTCTGCCGCTGCGGCTGGTATAAATCCGGTAAGAGCGCCTGCAGTCGGAAGAAGCGTCAATGCGGTGACGGCAGAAAGTATTTTCTTGGCTTTCATGTGTTATTTACCTCCTTGTGATCGTGCACGGCACAGGTCCGCGTTTTGCCGTGCGTATATATCAAGTAACTCTCTCTTGTGCCTTTTATTGTATTATAAAAGACGCATGAATTCTACAATGATCCTTAGCGGTTTATCACGGATCTTATATATTATTTGTGAAATCGGTAACGGAATACATTTTTCTGTATGCACCCGGAGTCATACCGGTGATCCGCTTAAACTGCTTTGTGAAATGACTTTGTGAGCAGAATCCGAAGTATGCGCTTATCTGCTGTATCGAATAGTCTGAGAATTTGAGCATGTTGCAGCAAAGCTCCATTTTCTGATTCATTATGTAGTCGGTAATGGTGATCTTTTCGTTGCGTTTGAAAAGGTCGGAAAGATAGTCCCGGTTTATTCCGAGCCAACGGGCGATCTCTGAAACGGTTATCTTGCCGTGGATATTTCGGAATATATAATCTTTTGTTTTGGATATAATGGGATTGAACGAAGCCGAGCTGTGGCTGCTGTGTACCATTGATGTGAGCGTAAGCTGTGTGCTGTGTATCGTCTCGAGGACATCTTCCGGTGTTTTCAGCTTCTGCTCGATATTCAATATGACTGCATCGACGAGAGAAAACACCGTCTCCGGATTAAGCCCTCCTTTTATCGCGCTGCGTGATGATAGCGTTATAACACCTATTGCGATGTTCTTTATGTTTCTTAATGGGTCAAGCGCGAGAGTGCCTATGCTGCCCTCGTATTTTTCCTCCCAGCATTTTTTCAATGCGTCTATATCCCCGCGGCGGATGCTGTCCTGCTCGCGGAGCTCTTGGTCATACGGATTGTGCCAGCCTATATTTTCAGCCGACTCGTTCAATATCTTTATTATCTTGTCTCCGTTTGCCATAGTCAGAGCAGCTTTTCAGTCCATTCAGGCTCTTTAAAACCAACGAGTGCGATATTCTCTCCGATAAGTATAGGACGTTTTACAAGCATACCGTCCGTGGATAAGAGCTCAAGCATTTCGTCATCTGTCATTTCCGAAAGCCTGTCCTTCAGCCCCATCTCCCGGTAGAGCTTGCCCGAGGTGTTAAAGAGCTTTTTTGCGCTCAGCTCTGACGCGTCAAGTACAGCTCTGAGTTCTTCGGCGCCGGGCGGCTCTTCCTTTATATTTCGCTCCTTATACTCGATCCCGTTACTGTCGAGCCATTTGCGTGCCTTGGCACAGGTAGAGCATTTGGGATAGCATATGAATGTGAACATTTTGTTGTGCCTCCTTTTGGGTATTTTCTTTCTAAATTTAAGTATACACTAACGAATCTTGTCTGTCAAGTGAAGGGAAGAAAAAAGAACCGAACGACTGTAAAGCCATTCGGTTCTAAGATAGATCTTATTCGTAGATAACTATAAACCTTGCCGTGGGTGTTGTCGATGAAGCGCTGGTGGTGCTTGATATATATGTCACAAGTACCTTTGAGCAATCTTCACCGTAATACAGCGCCTCCTTGAGATCTGTCAGTGTAAGCGTAGTATCCTCTGTGCCCTCTGCATAGGGGGTGAATTCCTCGGTTTCGGAGTCATATCTTATGAATTTTGTCGACGATGATATCTTTATCTCTTCATATGTCGAGTCGTCTATATTGCCGTTCTCGTCAAAACCGCTCTTTGTTACGTATATGGCATTCGTATCTGGGAGCACCTGCAGTATATTGAACATAGCCGCTCTGGAGAAAATATCGGTAACATTTCCGCCTGTCTGGTAGTATTCGTCTGTTGGTTCTGAAACGCCTGTCTTCGGATATCTCCAGTCAAACTTATACAGCTGCCAGTTGTTTTCTTCCGTTTGCTCCTGTGTCTCTGTCCATGCATACGTTTCGGTGCGCTCCTCGCCGTTTTCGTCGGTATACGTTATGGCATCACCGTCGAGAACGCGCCTTATCTCATCGTAATCCTGAACGAGCATATACGAATCCGCAAAATTCTCCGAATCCGTACCGTAGAGTATTACATCGCCCTTTTCAATACCGCTGAAATCAGCTTCGGCTGAGATCGGGGTGGTTGAGAGTGATGTCGCGGAGTTGTAGGTGTAGAGCATATCGAAGATATCGTCCTCTTCCTCGTCGTATTCCTCCGTTATGTCATCTGCCACGAGACGATATGTCGTTGTTCTGGTTATTGATGTACCGCTCTTGAAGTTGGTGTTGTATACCAATACGCAGCTCGGATATCTTGTTGTGTCAACATCATACGCGTCAAGATAATATGTTCCGCCGGAAGTCATTGAGTTTGTCGTTACGGCAGATTTTAGCGCGTATGAGTCATAGTCTGTTCTATCCTTAGGTATAACGAACATAGGCGTGCTAGTGCGTATCGAATAGTATGTCGAGCCCGTGCTTGATTCCTTTACGCTGGAGGACGAGACATAGTATTTGTTTTCGGGGTCCATCATCCTGTAGCGGACTAGTGTTCCGTTATCGTCGTTTTGCGTGCCCTCGGCTTCGGTGTCCATCGTTATAACTTGAGTAATCTGAGCCTCATCGTTAAAGCCGACCTTGATAAGCTGATTGATACCGGTGAGCTCTACCTTGATGTTCGGGATATCTGCATCGGGATTTGCCGCTGCGGCAGTTTCTTCAAGCGTCGATATCACCTCATACGGAGAAGACGAGCGGTTGTTGAGCTTTACCTTATCCGCTATTTGATAGCTCTTAACCCTGTATGCCGTAGAGGATGTAAAGCTTGTTGTTTTTGTGTTTGAAGGCGCGAACAGACGCAGATAGTATGTCTCTCCCTCGCTGCTGTAGTTTATTGCGTAAGCATAGGGATAGAATGTGCTGGAGGAAGTTACAGTGCCCCATTCAAGAGTTCCGAACATATCCATGTATGCCGTTATCTCCATACCGGTCCTGAGCTCCTTCTGCTCTTTATTCTCTATATAGGAAAGAAATCTTTCGCTTACGGGATATTCTGTATTGTCTATGCTTATGGTGCTCTCTCCGTCTTCCTCAATAGAGAGTGCCGTTATGCTTCCGTTTACGCTTTCATTTGTAGCTACAGCGGTATAGAATTCACCGTCAAGGCTTACGGCATAGTTTATAACGTCGTTTGTTGCTATGGATGTAACATTTATGCTGCTGCCGTTCTTCGTCAGGGTGAACTCATATTCGGCTGAATCAGGGTCGAGTGTGAGTGAGTTTCCTGTTATTGTCTTGTCGGTTATCTTATAGTCTGTCGAGTTCGGAGCACGGTATGCAACGATCGTGTCATAATCGTATATGTCTATGACGTTGAAGCGCCCGCCCGAGCTGTTGTTTATGCATCTTACCGTTCCGTAAATGAAGTTATCCGAATTAGGATCAAGCCATTCTCCGAGTGCGTCGGCGGGGCTGTAGTAGCTTCCGTCAAGCTCAACGTCGCCCGACACGGCTCTTCCATTGTAACGAATGGTCATCTCCGATGTGTCAAAACGCAGTGTAGACGCCTTGGACTCTTCGCCCGTATAGTATCGCAGCGTACCGTTTTCGTAGCTGTCGATATCTCTTGAATTTACGGTCACTTCTGTGTTTGTATATGTTTCGTTGTCTATAGCTATGAGCCATTTGTCCTCGGAATTTCTGTCCTGCCTGTAATATACGATTATGGTGTTACCGAGATACTTATTCAGATCCTCAGAATTCTCCGTGTATTCGGTGAAGTCTATAACATACTCGTCGCCCTTGTTATCGAGTATATCCATCTGACCGGGACCGAGAACACGCGTGCAATCAGCTGTGGTCGAGTCCTCAACACCTACCACGGTGCCTGTAAGGATATATGTATTCAGATAGTCGTTCAAAAGATTTTTGCCCTCCGCTGTAGAGAGTGTGAGCGGGTCGAGCATAGGAACCTCAAGAGCGTTGTACATTATCTGAGAAACAACTCCGCGCGATGCGTTTGCCTCATAGGCAGTGTCTGTTATGTCGTTTGTCAGCTCAAGAGCTGCCGCCTCCGCCTGGTAACCCTGCGGGTATCCGCCGTTCTGTTCCGCCAATGTCTCGTAGCCGAGAGCGCAGACAACCATTTTGAGTGCCTGCTCGTATGTTACGGGATCGTCGGGCTTGAAGGTCTTCTCGTCAAAACCGTTTATTATCCCGAGATCGTAAGCGGTCTTGATGTTGGCGTTTGCCCAGTGGTCTTCGCCTACATCTTCGAACTGAGTTATCTTTTCAGTCATGTTGTCGGAGCCAAGCATGTACACTATTATTTTTGTGAATTCGGCTCTGGTTATGCTCTTTTCCGGCTCAAAGGTGCCGTTTTCATAGCCGTTTATCACATTGAGTGTGCTCAGCGTGGTTATGGCGTCCTTGTATTTGTAATCATCCGGTACGTCGCTGAATGCCGCGTTAGCAGGCATAGCCGCAAAAAGCGTCGTAAGCAAAGTCACAAGCGCCACAACCAATGAAAGCTGCTTCTTCATTATATCAAATCCTTTCTTAATGCGAAATAATGGACAAGGCAGCTATTCCATTATCTCCCTGTTTATCTC
>DVNB01000018.1 GCA_018714695.1 Candidatus Ornithomonoglobus merdipullorum
TTTGATAGTAGTGCATAGCATCCTCGGCTGAGTAAAATGCTTTATACGCTACCTCGAAATACTCTTTCGAAAATCTTTCGATAGCTTCCGTCACTTGTCTTACTGTTTCTCGGTCATCATCGCAGACTGCCACACGCACTGCCGATACCTCCTTTTTTTCTGCCGTATTAGCCCCGAAGTGTTAGGGCTTATACAGCTATTATAGCACCGATCCATGCGTTTTTCAATGAATTATTTTCTGCGAAGAGTATTCTTGAGTTTCCCTGCGATCATAGACAGAAGCATCGTTAATGTACCCAAAATGATGATATATGTATAAATATTGTAAAAATCAAGCGGCACTGAGCAGATCACGATGACCGCCTCCGCTGTGGCAAAGCCTATGCTTACGCGGCGGTATTTTTTTCGTTCCCTTTCGTTTACCGTTTTCCCGGACAGCGGCGCCCACAGAGTTACCGCGGCAAGTGACAGTACCGGGATGATCATCAGAAAGGCGCCGTACTGTATAAGCGGCTCAAACCGTACAGCTATACTGAACAGCGCATACACAGCAAGAAACAGGAGATAGCATCGGAGCCTTGTGTCCGCATGGTATCCGCCTCCGTAAACTCTTACCGGCAGAAAAGAGCACAGAAACAGTAGGGTGTAGATAAAGTTGCCGGCAAACAACGAAATGAACAGCAGCGAGGCAACTTCAAGCACCGATATAATGAAGACCTCTATGCCGTAACGGCAGATATCTATATCACTCTTTTGTATATGTCCCATCTCGGAAAGATAGTATGCGATCTTGTAAGTCACACGTTCCATTTGCTCACCCCCGTCCGCGCAGTATCCGCAATGATTTCTATATATATGATTGTATCAAAATTACATGGCAGCTGTCAACAGACTTTGCAAAATCAGCACTTTATCGTGCAAAATCGGCAGTGAGCTGTAAATATATTCCTGCGATGCGACGGCGTTTCAAAAACCACGTGAAATTTTTTGTTTTGCTCTTGAAGACAAACGAGGTTTGTGATACAATAAGCATATCATTGAGCATCGGAAAGGATTGTTTGTATGGGAATAAATAATTACGGTAAGATAGAACAGGGGCGGCGTAAAAAGCTGAAGCGCAGGATAACTGCGATCGTGATAATCGCTGTGGCGCTTTTGGTATGTGTCGGGATAATAGGCGTACTTGCGGGCGATACCGAGGGATACAGAACGAGTGTCGCATCGATACGCGAAAATCACGAGCTGAGAGAACAGATAGCGGATCTCGAGGAGCAGATAGGCGAGCTTCAGCAGCAGATAGCGGATCGTGATGAGTATATAAATTCGATCCCCACGATCGCGCCGACTCCGTATGCGCCTCAAATAAGTGAGATACCGGTGCCGACCGAGGCGGTAGGCGCGCTTGAATCTCCGCGGGATTGATGATATGTATTGTGTGTTTATTGGAGGTGTTATATATGAAGACAGCAACGGCAACAGAGCTGCAGAATAATTTTGCTGAGTTTTTAAGTATGGTTCAAAAAGGTGAAGAAATAATCATAGTGAAGAATGGATCCGAGATAGCTCGTATTGTGCCTAACTATAATAAGGGAGATATATTTTTAACAGATTCTCTTGTTGGGGTGCTGAAGGGAGATTATGACGAAAAAGATGCCGCAAAGGAGAGAATGCAGAAATATGAAAGTTTTAATTGATACCAATATAATTCTGGATGTGCTATGCGGAAGAGAAAAATTTCTTGAAGATGCAGAGCGTATATTTAAGCTTTGTGAAACAAGAAGGTTGGATGGCTTTATTTCGGCGTTATCGATTCCCAATATAATATATATTCTGAGAAAAGAGCTTGATGCTGACAAGGTAGAGACTATTGTGAATGATTTGTCCATTATTTTTACTATAGCTGATTTAAAGGCAGAGGATGTAAAGAAGGCTGCTGGATTGAAATTTAAAGATTATGAAGATGCAGTGCAAAGTACATGTGCTGAAAGGATTGGTGCGGAATACATTATAACACGTAATGTAAAGGATTTTGCTGACAGCAATATACCGGCGATATCGTCAATGAAATTTTTGAGGTAAAAAAATTTATATGTATTGAAAAATCATACATCGCATGGTATAATATACACAGATGCTGCGGGTATACTGTGGAAAGGAGGCGGCGCGGATGATAATGGATCTGCATAATCATACAATATTCAGCTATGACGGAAGAAACACTCCATGCGAGATCGTAGAGAATGCGATAGAGAACGGAGTGGATGTCATAGGTATAACCGATCATCAGTTCTCGATAGGGAATGCCATCGAGGCGTACAAGCGGAGCATAAAGAGCTGTGCCGCTAAATATTCTAAGTATATCCGTGTGCTGACGGGTCTTGAGATAGGAACGAGACCAAGACCGGATGATCTTTTGAGCTATGATCTTGACGGGATCGATTACGTGCTGTTTGAGAGCCTTGACGATTACAGGGCGATGGATTTTTTTGAATTTGTTGAATGGCGGCACAGGTTCAAATGCCCCGTAGGTCTTGCGCACTGTGATATTTTTGCAATGGGCGAGAGATACGGGCTTGATATGACGGAGGTCCTGAGAACGGAAAATATGTTCTGGGAGCTTAACACCTCCGGAAACTACATATATTATTATGACTTTCTCACAAATGCGGCAAAACGGAATGCGGTAAAACGTTCGGGTATAGGCGTGAGCGTCGGCTCGGATACGCATGCGGTCTTTGAGTATCGAATAAAGCAGCTCAGAAGCGCGAATAAGCTTGTTTCGGAGATGGGGCTGCCGCTGCCGTTCAGATTCTGACTGCGGAGAAAGTTTTAGAGAGGATCAAAAAATATGCCTGATTGGAAACTGCATACGCCTAACGGCGTAAACGACGTACTCCCAGAGGAGTGCGCTGTAAAAAAGGAAATAGAAAGCACGCTCTGGATGGTGTTCGCATCGTTCGGGTATAAGGAGGTAGAGACTCCTGCATTCGAGTATTACGACTGTTACAGCGGAGAGAGCGGACAGATAACGCAGGAAAAGCTGTATAAGTTCTTTGACGAGCAGGGCAGAATATTGGCGCTGCGTCCGGATTTCACTACTTCGATAGCGAGAATGGCGGCTACGAAGCTGCAAAATCATGTGCTCCCGATACGGTATATGTATACCGGAAGCGTGTTCCGCGCGGAGCACACGGAGGGAGTGAGGAGCAGAGAGATAACGCAGAGCGGTATCGAGCTTATCGGCTCTTATTCACCCGAGGCTGATGCGGAGGTCATTGCCGCTGCGATGGAAGCGATCACGGCTCTGGGAATAGAGGAATTTTCAATGGAGATAGGGCAGGTCGCATTTTTCAACGGACTTGTTGAACAGCTTAAGCTTGATGAGGATACAACGGAACGGCTCAGAGCGAGGATAGATTCGAAGGATTCACAGGGCATAAAAAACATTGTGAATAAGCTCGATATAGATGAGAACATAAAGAGAATAATGATAGATCTTCCATATCTGTTCGGTGATGTATCTGTGCTTGACAGGGCGTATGCCGAAGGATTAAACGAGACTTCAAAGGCTGCGCTTGAGAATATAAAGAAGATATACGAGCTTTTGTGCCTTTACGGTTTTGAAAAGTATATTTCAATAGACCTCGGAATGCTGCAGAGCATAGATTATTATACCGGATCTATATTCAAGTGCTATACGCACGGTATCGGATTCCCGATAGCGGCGGGCGGAAGATATGATAATCTCATGGGGATGTTCGGAAGACCCATGGGCGCGGTCGGATGCGCTGTTGGTGTGAACAGGATAATGCAGGTGTATAAGAGTCAGACCGCGCAGGTGCCGTCAACGCTCGTCTATGCCGAGGAAACCGCGGCGGGGCTTGCATATGATACGGCGTATAATCTGCGTGTGAACGGCTGCCTTACCGAAATGTACATAGGCGGCGGCAGTTTTGAGGATGCGGAAAAATACGCAAAGGAGACGAACAACACCTGTATATTGAGAGTATACCCGAACGGGCGGCTCACAGTGTATGATTATGAGCGAGAGGGCACTCTCGAAACAACGGTAAACGAGTTTTTGGGCTACAGCGGAGCGGGGAGCGAGCCTCCGGCGCCGACGCCGCAGGATATGGGATTTCGAAGATTTTAAAGTAAGTAACGGAAGGAACAGCAGATGAGATATTTAACGGTTGCCCTCGCAAAGGGCAGGCTTGCCGAGCTGGCGATGGATATTTTCATATCCATCGGAATGGACTGCTCGGAGATGAAGGAAAAGACGAGGAAGCTTATATTTACGGACGAGAAGAATAAAATGAAGTTCATCCTCGTAAAGGCTTCCGATGTGCCGACGTATGTGGAGTACGGCGCGGCTGACATAGGCATAGTCGGGAAGGACACGCTGCTTGAGGAAAGCAGAAATCTTTATGAGATGGTAGACCTCGGCTTCGGCAAATGTAAAATGTGCGTATGCGGCAGGCCGGAGCTTAAGGGCAAGCTCGACACGATAACGAACCTTAAGGTGGCGTCCAAGTATCCGAATATCGCGAGAAAGTATTTTCAGGATGACAAGGGCAGGACTATAGATATAATAAAGCTCAACGGCTCGGTAGAGCTTGGTCCGCTTGTGGGACTTTCGGACGTAATAGTGGATATAGTCGAGACGGGTGCGACGCTTCGTGAGAACGGGCTTGATGTTCTTGAAGAGATATGTCCGCTCAGTGCGAGATTTGTCGTGAACAAGGTCAGCATGAAAATGGAAAAGGAACGTATCATGAGCATGGTAAAGGCGTTTACCGAGAAAACGGAGGGCGGCGAGGAATGAGGATATACCCGGCGATCGATATAAAGGACGGAAAGTGCGTGCGCCTTTTGCGGGGGAATTTTTCCGATATGACTGTTTACGGTGACGATCCGGTCGAGATGGCGATGAAATGGGAATCGCTCGGCGGCGAATATATACATGTTGTCGATCTTGACGGAGCCGTAAAAGGACACGGCGTGAACGCAGATATAATAAGGAAGATATGTGATTCAGTTAACGTTCCCGTACAGACGGGCGGCGGGATACGCTCGATGGAGGATATAGAGACAAAGCTCGGCTGTGGCATAGAGCGTGTAATAATAGGCACCAAGGCTGTGGCAGATGCGGATTTTGTCAAAGAGGCTGTGAGCCGGTATGGTGACAGGATAGTGATCGGGATAGACGCCAAGGATGGAATGGCGGCGGTAGAGGGCTGGGAGAAGACCTCGGAATATACCGCGGTGGAGCTTGCGAAGAGAATGGCGGATATAGGTGTAAAGACTATTGTGTATACCGATATAGCCACGGACGGCACGCTTGCCGGTCCGAACGTTGAGGCTATGAGGGAGATGGTCGGAGCGGTCGGGATAGACGTGATAGCCTCCGGCGGGATAGGAAATATCGGTCACATAAGATCGCTCGTTCCCACAGGAGTTGAGGGCGTTATCGTAGGACGCGCTCTATACACGGGAGCGGTGGATCTTGCCGAAGCGGTAAAAATAAAATAACGCGGTGCCGCACAAAAATGTGCGGTATTGTTTTTATGTGTAACGGAGGAAGAAAATGCTTGCTGTAGAACGCAGAAATGAGATAGAGCGTCTTGTGAATAAGAACAAGCGGGTGCTTGTAACGGAGCTTGCGGGTATGTTTGACGTGACTCCGGAAACTATCCGCGGCGATCTCCTGAAGCTTGAGAAGCAGGGAGTGCTCGTAAGGACATACGGCGGCGCAACGCTTTCCGGTGAGCCCGGGCAGGATCTGAGCTTTAAGGAGCGTGACATCGTCAATTCGGAGGCGAAGCGAAGGATAGGAAAGCGCGCGTCGGAGCTGATACGCGACGGAGAAACTATATTTCTTGACGCAAGCACGTCGGCGCTGCATCTTGCAAGGCATCTCAAGGAAAAACGAGGGCTGACAGTCATAACGAATGCTATGAGCATAGTGACGGAGCTTGCGGACTGTGAGAATATAAAGCTGATATGCACGGGAGGCCTGCTTTCAAAGAAAAACATGTCGTATGTCGGAAGGTTCACGGAGCGGATGATACGTGAAAATCTTGCGGCGAATAAATTCTTTTTCTCATGCCGGGGCGTCACACTCGGGCGCGGACTTGTGGATTCGTCAGAGGATGAGGCTGAGATCAAGCGGTCAATGCTCGAATGCTCCGATTCGGCGATATTCCTCTGTGACCATAATAAGATAGGAAGGCTCGGGGTGCCGGTGATAGCGCCGCTTTCAAGGATCGATGCGATCATTACGGATATATGCCTTGACGACGAGTGGCGTGAAGCGCTGGAAAGCTGCGATACTGAGATAATAACTGTATAATGTTTCGGAAGGAAGGGCTATGGCAAAAAAATATTACGCCGTAAGAAACGGCAGAAAGACGGGCGTCTTTACGACGTGGGATGAGTGCAAAAGACAGGTGATGGGCTTTAAGGGCGCGGCATACAAGGGCTTTGAGACATTGGAGGAGGCTGAGCGGTTTGCGTCAGGCGGCGATGCGGACGATACGTCTCCGAGAGAAGACGCCGTAACGGCGTATGTGGACGGAAGCTATAATATCAGGACAAAGGTGTTTTCGTACGGCGCTGTGATATTCGACAATGGAGAGATAACCATGAACGAGGCTTTCGAGGATGAGGAGCTTGCGTCTATGCGCAACGTTGCGGGTGAGATAAAGGGCTCGATGGCTGCGATGCGCTACTGTGTTGAGCGCGGGATAGAAAAGCTTGATCTGTATTACGACTATGCCGGGATAGAGAAATGGTGTACCGGTGAGTGGAAAACGAACAAGCGCGGAACGATTGAATACAAGGCGTACTACGATTCGATAAAGGATCGGCTTGATGTGCGGTTTGTAAAGGTAAAGGGTCATTCTGGCGATAAATACAACGATATGGCGGACCGCTTAGCAAAGGATGCGGCGGGAGTAGAATGACGTGAATGGGGTGCATCAAAGCCCGAACGGGATTTGATGCACCCCATTTATTA
>DVNB01000120.1 GCA_018714695.1 Candidatus Ornithomonoglobus merdipullorum
ACCTATATAATAATTTATCAAATAAGTCCTGCTCCAGGACTGGATTGTTTCACTACCGTTATTGCGAAGCTCTTCCAATTTATTTTCTGCCCATGTCCTGTTGCTTGCCTGAAACTTTACATTTTCCATACGAGGTTTTATCGCTTTATATCTTGCGCTGTTTTTTACATCCAATGAAACTATATTGTTTACCTTTTCCTGTATACTTAGAATACTATCAAATGGGGCCGATTCCATTAGATCTTCCGCCTCAGCCAGCTCTATGTAGTCATCACTTATTTGCTTAAGCTCCTCTATCCTATCCTTTGTACTGTTAAGCACAAAGGCCGACTGTGCCTGGTCATAAGCCGAATTTACGATCTGCTCCGTTCTCGGTGAAATGTATGTCATATCGGTATCATATACTGCGGTATATGCCATATTGTACAGATCCTGCGCAGCTCGATTTTCAAAAAAGAGCTTGCAGGAAACAAATATCAGTATAAACAAAACTACCAATACACATATAATTATCGGAGCGGGATTCACCGTTCTTCTTGCTTTTCCGTAATATGAATATGCCGGATCGTTCCCTTCAAACGACAACGGCCTATATATAAATCTCTCCCGAACTCCCTTTCTGCCGGTCCGGAAGTCAAAATTGCAAACCGGGCACACCGTATATCCCTTTTCCATGATTGAACCGCAATCAGGGCAGGTAAATGTAAGCCTTGATCTCTCTATCACTTTTTCACACTGAATACATTCCCCGGCATTCAGATCATTCTTTGCCCCACATTCCGGGCATACACACTTTGCCGAGACAGGCGGCATATCAGATTCATGTTTACCATTGACCTTTTCTCCGCAGTTTGTGCAGAACTCGGCTATGTCGCTTATTCTTGCTCCGCATTTTGTACAATACATATCGATCACCTATATATTTCTTAAAACCGCCTATAAATAGTCTTTTAACACTGCCGTGAAATTCACAATTTATTAACACTATATCTATATTATATAACATATCACAAAGAATTGCAATGCATATTCATTACAATTTATTTGTTCGCTTTTTAGCACATATGCACTGTGGGCACAGTAAAGTACGTATATGTCACATATACGTCTATAGCAAAGAGCCGGAGCTGCGCCCCGACTCTTTGTGCCAGTTACATATTATCTTTCTCTTATTACACGTATTGCATCTGCGTCTGTATCGTAGAATACAAATTTTCCGTTATTGCATGGACGGAAAAATATTACATAATGATTCCTTGGCGTATTAGGGAAGTCGGTTTTGTCCATAATGTATATATCATCTCTGCTCTGAATATCAAGTTGTCTTACCACGCCGCTCAAATCACATGTAAACATATTGCCATCCTCTCCATTCCAAAAATAGTATAAATCACCATCTGCATTTAGCGCATAGTCATCAAATTTAGGCAAATCTCTGTCGCTAACGAACTGCCATTGTCCAGAATTATAATCATATCGTTGCAATTTGTATCTATTGAATGAGTAATTATATATTCTATACTCTGTATCTATAGTAGACGCATGAGGTTCCCAATCGTTGAAAGATGTAATATCGCCCGTATATAATGCCGGTTCATCGCCATTTGTTATATCAATATAAATAACATCCGAATAGTCATTAAACTTCTGATCAGGCACCTGCCAGTCAGTTATATGTTGAAATCTACCTCTAAGCAATAATCTTTCATTCTGTTTATCGTAATAAAGTCTTGCCACATCAAAATCAAGATAATGCTCTATCGGATCGTCAGGTTCCTGCTCATCATCCGATTCTTCCGAAGCTTCTGTTTCCTCAATTTCTTCATCTCCGTCCATTACCTCCTCTGTCGGCTCAGGCTCCGGCATATCTTCTACCTCATGATCAAACTTATAATCATCACGCATAGTGAGATCTCCGACATCTATGACATCACTTACTCTTTCACTGTCCATATCGATCATATATACCATATTATCACTGCTGTCATAGTAGTATATATTATCATCATTATCGTATGTCATGGAATACACATTGGCCTTTGTTATCGTATCCATCTCATACGGCCTCGGCGGCTCCGCTGTGGGAGTTGGATCCGGTGTCGGGGTCGGCTTCGGTGTCTGCGTCTCCGTTGGGCGCGGCGTCCTTGTCGGCTTCGGTGTCGGCGTCTCCGTTGGACGCGGAGTCCTTGTCGGTCTCGGCGTAGGTGTAGGCGTTGCCCTTACTGTGCCGCTTCCGCCGTAACCATAATTATAGTCGTTGTCGTAGTAGCTGTCATAATCATCGTCATTATCGTAATAATTGTTTTCGCTGTCGTAATCCTCATCGTCGAACACCTTGTTGTCATTGCCGTACTGATATGCGCGCCACAGCATTGCGGCTGCCTCAGCTCTTGATATGGGCGCCTGTCCTCTGAATGTACCGTCATCATAACCGGACACAAGGCCTCTGTCGACAGCTACAGCAACATACGGTCTGGCGTCTACCGAGATCGAGCTCACATCCGTAAACATGGTGTATAACGCGGACGTATCGGCGTAATCGGTATCGTACCCTTTCAATTTTACGAGCGCAACGGCAATATCCTCTCTTACCGCAGCTTCGTCCGGCATGTAGTATCTGTTATTCGGGCCGTAATCATAGCCGCTGAGAAACGGATATGCCGAATGCACATACGGAGCATACCATGCTGTAGTCTCAACATCCTGAAAATACTTGTACGCAGGCTGATATACCGGCATTTTCGCCGCGCCTATCATTATTTTTGCAAACTCTGCGCGCGTTACCGTATTGCTTGGATAAAAGTTCCCGTCGGGATACCCGTTCAGCACACCTCTCTCTACCATAGCGCCTATGTAGGAAAAAGCCCAGTGGCTGCTCGGCACATCGGCAAACACCTGCGCATATGTTCCCGCAGGCTCATTGGCATAATAATCATCACTATCCACTGCTTGGACCGCCACTGCCGCCGATGATACCGCTATTGCCGCGGTCAGCGCCATACTTAGCAATTTTGTTTTCATACTCATCGCTCCTTTTCATCAGATAATATTTTTATCAGCTTCGGATCTGCTGATCTGACTATGTTCACATTCATAAATTTACATATCCTTTATTTTATATACATATTATACACCACTTTATCACAAAATGCAATATATAAATAATACAATTTGTGTTCTTACTTTTTAGCACAATTGCACTGTATAATATATTCAGAGGTGAAGATATATGGATAGGAAATTTGTTGTAACTCCAAAAACAGAGCGTTCCGTCACCGTTACGGTGCGTATCGAAATGGAAACGTATCAGCGCTTGGAAGAGCTTGTCACCAAAAGCGGACGCTCGCGTAACGAGCTCATAAACAAAGCTATTAAGTTCGCGCTTGATAATCTTGAGTTTACGGAGTAAATAAAAAATCATCGGCAAGGGGGATCGTTCCCCCTCACCATTTGTTTTCCGCACATGTTATATATCCTCTGTTCCTTCCGCATTCTCATTGCGATACAGTCCGCGTATCCTCAAATAGTTTATCAATTCCGGATATTCTGTTTTATTTATCCCGCTCACAAAATCCCGCCACGACACAGACTGAAATCGTTCATCATCAAGTTTCATGGCGAGGCAGCATAAGCAGTGTGTGAATTCCAATGTTGCAATGAAGGTCTCATATCTCAGTGTCCCACGGAAGATCCTGAACTCTATAGTGGCTTTATTCGTCAGATTGACGGCTGTATACCGCCCGAGCCCTGCCTTTTTCGCTGTATCAAGACTGTTTTTGCAGGTGGAGAGCACTCCGCCGTAACGGCTTGACCAACGATTTGCTTGTTCCTCGGTCCTCCTTGAAAACCGCAGCATCTCAGACCAGAATTTTTCATAGAAAAATACAAGTCTTGCCGTAACACTCTCCTGTTCCTCAAATTTATCCCCCAAAGCCAAACGGCTGACATGGATATGCAGTCCGCAGGTATCTGTTTGATGGGAGCGGTATCCCATATGTATTGCTCTGTTCAAAACATTGCGCCACGGCATTTTATTTTTGTGATACTCTATAGTCATAGGATGACTGACCAGCTCAAAGCCGTTGCACAGTGAACCATCGTGCTTCAAATAAAGATGACCCGCGGCAATATTTGCGGTCCTGTAAATTTCGCCGGCATGCTCCTCGTCTTCGCCCGCATCGTCTATTTCCAGCTCAATGCCCATATAAAGCTTACCGTCTCCAAAAAACCCCGGCTCGGGTTTGTGATAGTAATCATGTATTATTTTTTTATGATGTTCTTCCATTGCTTATCTCCTCTCTTTTCATCAGCTTATCCTTAATATGCTTGCCGACTTTTTCCGCAGCACCGAACAGATCCGAATATTCATTTTGCGGCTTCTTCTCGTCAACAAACATTCTCTCATATTCAGTATAGCGCATGGAATGGTTAGATTCTGTCTGTCAACCTTCGCTGTGACAATTTTATTTTGTATTACTTCACTTTCATTATTGAATTAGGTGTAATAAGCTCGAATCCAGACAGGGAGCATATATTTTAAGCTATACAGCAATATCGGTTTGATTATTGAATATTGCTCAATTCTTATTCTATTTCACTTGATTTATCTTCACATATATGGTAGAATAGGATTAAGAAGAAGGTGATATTTACGGGCATATTCTTGAATCCCGGTAATGAACTGTTCAATGAGTTGACCAATTTAGGAGCAATGATATGGTAAAGAAAATATTAAAGGATATACTTATATTCCGCAAAGCGGAGCCTGCAGAAAAAGCGGATATACAGACTGCGATCGATCTTGCGGACACGCTTCGTGCTAATAGTGACATATGTGTCGGAATGGCAGCCAATATGATAGGTGTAAATAAGCGTATAATCGCTTTCTTCGCCGGACCAATGGTCATCACCATGATGAATCCTAAGATCATAAAAAAGTCAAAAGACATGTACGAGACAGAGGAAGCATGCCTTTCTCTTGACGGAACGCGCAAAACGATGCGCTGCCGGGAGATAGAGGTGGAGTTTTATGACCTGTCATTCAATAAACATAAACAGTCATTCTCAGGCTTTGCAGCACAGATCATACAGCATGAGATCGACCACTGTGACGGCAGGGTTATATAAATCATTATGCTCAAATTCAAATGTGCAGACAACTATAAGGAGAGTGGATACCATGGGTATATATCTGAACCCCGGAAAGCTTTTATTCAAAGAGGCTGTAAATTCGCAGATATATGTTGATAAATCAGGATTGATAGAATATACAAACAGTGCGATCGGAACAGAACAGAAGCTTTTATGTGTCAGCCGTCCGAGACGTTTCGGAAAGTCTATGGCTGCAAATATGCTTGTGGCATATTATGAAAAAAGCGAGGATTCCCATGATATATTCGACAATTTATATATCTCCGACCGATCTTCATATGAACAGCATATAAATAAATATGACGTGTTGTTTCTGAATATACAAAGGTTTCTCAGCCGTGTAAACAATAAGTCAGATATGATCGGATATATGCAAAAAAAAATAATCAATGACCTTCGAAGTGAATTTAATGAATATATTTCGGCAGATGCAGACAACCTTGTCGATGTTTTTGAGGAGCTTTACGCAAAAACAAAGAAACAGTTCATATTCATAATAGATGAATGGGACTGCATATTCAGGGAGTTAAAAGATGATACGGAGCTTCAAAAAAGCTACCTTGATTTTTTGAGAGATCTTTTCAAGGGACAGCCGTATACTGCTCTTGTTTATATGACAGGCATACTTCCGATAAAAAAATACGGTACTCACTCGGCTTTGAATATGTTCGACGAGTATTCTATGACAGATATGTCCGCGCTTGGCAGCTTTACCGGCTTTACAGCCGATGAGACCACAGCGCTCTGTGATGAATATCATATCGATATCGATGAAATGAACAGGTGGTACGATGGGTATATCGTAAATGGTATCCACATTTACAGTCCAAAATCAGTAGTAGATTCTATACGCCACAAAAACTTTGCAAGCTATTGGACAAGCACGGAAACATATGAAGCACTGCGCAGCTATATCGATATAGACTTTGACGGAATGAAAAATGTGATAACAAGATTGATAGCCGGTGAGCGTATAGGGATAGATATAGCCTCGTTCGGTAATGATATGACCACATTCAAAAACAAGGATGATGTGCTCACACTGCTTATACACCTCGGATATCTTGGATATGATCCTGCCAGCAAACAAACGTTTATTCCCAACGAAGAGATCAGGGGAGTATTCATAACCTCAATAAATGTATCTCACTGGGACGAATTAAACTATGACAGGGCCACAAAGAAGCATTCTTGCGTAATAGAAAGCTTCTGTCATAAAGCAAATTAAGATGGTCTATGCGGGGTAGGTGCGGTTGCACTCACGCATTCTTTTTGCGGTACACAATAGTCGTATGACGGGATAAGCAGCTGTACGCGGCGCTCAAGCTTTATGATCGAGAATACTCCAAGCGAGACAAACGCGCGTTTTGCCTCTCCGCCGACGATGAACGGATCCTCAAATATACGGCATACAGAATCCGGCACCGATGCAGGATCGAATTCATCGTCACAGCAGCAGCAATTATTCTGACGTACATCCACAAGCTTTGCTCCGAGCGCTATCGGATCGACTACCTCTACGATCGCATGAGGCATATTTGTCTTTTTCCAATCCTGCGGATCCAACATGCCACGGCCGCAATCCGAATCGAATGTCTTTGCATTCCCTTCAGAGCCAAAGAGTATTACCTTCTTGTCAAACGTGGCAAGGCCCTCAACCTCGGTCGGACGGCATGAGCCGGTGAATACCTGAAGTGTTACTTTAAAGAAGTACTTCAGATCAACGGCATAAAATCCACGGTTAAAGGGAACGTTGTCTATCGACGTAAATACCCATATAACCTCTGCCTTTGTGCACTTTATATTCAACGCGCGGTCTATGAGCTCCTGCCCTGACTGTGTAAGATACACCCTTATATTTTCCAAACAATCCTTGTCACGGCAACTGTCAAATATTTTATCTGTATGTATGCACACCGCTTCGCGGAAATTCGTTCCGCATTCCTGCGGGGCGAAGTCTCTGTCCTGCATATGCATTCCCCTTTCAAATATATTCTGCGGGTTTCATCCCGCAGAATATATTATGCATCCGGAAAGATTTGCGTTACGAAACATTGTGTTAAAAACCGCACGGTCATATAAATTTTCCGGTACGGCTCTCAGGCGTGTTCCTTATATCATCGGGTGTTCCGACAGCAACTATGCGTCCGCCTTCATCTCCTCCGCCCGGACCCATATCGATTATGTAGTCCGCACTGCGTATTACATCAAGATCGTGCTCTATAACTATCACAGTAGCACCTTTGTCTATAAGCGTGGAGAACACCTCCATCAGAGTTCTGACATCAAGCGGATGAAGCCCGATAGTCGGCTCGTCAAATACAAAAACTGTATCCGACTGTCCCCTGCCCATCTCACTCGCCAGCTTCAGCCGCTGTGCCTCACCGCCCGACAGCCTCGGTGTTTCCTCACCCAGCGTGAGATATCCCAGCCCAAGACTTTTGAGCACTCTGAGTCTTCTGCAAACGAGCTTCATATCCGAGCAGGCATCTATCGCGTGCTCTATATCCATCGCCATAAGCTCCGGCAGAGCATACGCCCTTCCCGCCGTATCTGTGAATTTCACTCCGTATGCATCTTTCGAATACCTGGAACCGCGGCATTCCGGGCACGGAACATCAACATCCGGCAAAAACTGAACATCAAGACTTATAACGCCTGTGCCGTCACAAACCGGGCATCTCAGTTTTCCGGTGTTGTATGAAAAATCACCGGCTTTAAAACCGTGTTCCTTAGCAGCTTCGGTTTTTGCAAATATCTTTCTGAGCTCGTCATGTACATTAGCATATGTGGCCACTGTCGAACGCACATTTATCCCTATCGGAGTGGCATCTATCAGCTTTACGCGCTCTATCCCTTCCGCTTCCACCGCTCGTACATGCTCCGGAAGACCCCGGTCTTCGATTGCCGCCTCAAGAGCAGGTATCAGGCTTTCAAGGATCAGCGTGGTTTTTCCCGAACCCGAAACACCGGTCACCACTGTCAGCCTTCCCTTGGGGATATCGACATCCAGAGGCTTTACCGTATGTATTGCACCGGTAGAAAGATGTATCATACCGTCTGAAAATACATCGCCGCGTTTTTGTCCGTTCCCGTCCGAAAGAGTCCTTCCCGCAATGAACGGGCCTATAAGCGAAGCTTTATTTTGTATTATATCTTCGACAGTTCCCTGAGCGGTCACATAACCGCCGCCTTCGCCTGCTTTAGGCCCCATCTCGATTATATGATCCGCCTCCTTCAGTACCTGTGTATCGTGATCGACAAGCAGAACCGAATTGCCGTCTGCGGTAAGATCGCGCATCACCCTTATAAGTCCCACAATGTTTGACGGATGCAGACCTATGGACGGCTCGTCAAGCACATACAAAACTCCCGTTGTATGATTGCGCACCGCTCGGGCAAGCTGCATTCTCTGCCGTTCGCCGGTGGAAAGCGTTGATGCCGCTCTGTCGAGCGAGAGATATCCTAATCCAAGCTCGTACAGTCTCTCGGCGGAAGTGTCGAACGACTCACATATGCTCTTCGCCATAGGACGCATCTCTTCCGGCAGCGAGCCCGGGACCCTGCTGACCCATTCCATGAGCTCCGAAAGCGTCAATCCGCACACCTCATCAAGCGTCATACCGCAAAGGCGCGGCGCTCTTGCCGCCTTTGACAGCCTCGTTCCGCCGCAGTCGGGGCATGTCTCCTCCTTGAGGAATTTCTCTACACGCTTCATTCCTTTTTCGTCCTTGACCTTTGAAAGCGCGTTCTCTACCGTATACACCGCATTGAAATACGTAAAATCAAGCTCGCCCGCCTGATTTGAATTCTTTGCTTGATACAGTATATGCTTCTTTTCTGCCGGGCCGTTGAACACAATGTCCTTTTCCTTATCGGTCAGCTCTCTGAACGGCACGTCTGTACGCACGCCCATCTCACGGCACACATCCGTCATAAGAGACCACATAAGCGAATTCCACGGTGCAACAGCGCCCTCATTGATCGTAAGCGACTCATCCGGAACAAGCGTTGTCCTGTCCACAGTACGCACCGTACCGGTCCCGCCGCATGTCTTGCATGCGCCTTGACTGTTAAAAGCAAGCTCCTCAGCCGACGGTGCATAGAAAGCCGCCCCGCATTCGGGGCACACCAGCTCCTGTCCCGCCGCCACTGACAGCGTTGGTCTCAGATAATGACCGTTCGGACAGCGATGGCTGGCAAGTCTCGAAAACATAAGTCTTATACTGTTCAAAAGCTCCGTTCCGGTGCCGAATGTACTTCTTATCCCGGGTACCCCGGGTCTTTGATGCAGTGCCAGCGCCGCAGGTACATAAAGAACTTCGTCGACCTGCGCCTTTGCCGCCTGTGTCATCCTGCGTCTCGTATACGTTGAAAGCGCGTCCAGATACCGTCGTGAGCCTTCCGCGTAAAGCACTCCCAGCGCCAGAGACGACTTTCCCGAGCCCGATACTCCCGCTATACCTACGATCTTATTGAGAGGTATATCCACATCGATGTTTTTTAGATTATGTACTCTCGCACCCCGTACCTTTATCCTGTCTATCATTAGTGTCACCCTGTTTCATAATATATTTCCTAATTATATTATATATCATCTGCCAGCAGGTGTCAACATTCTAACCTCTGAAAATCACCACCGCTCTCGCAAGCTCATCCATCCCTTTTTCATCAAGACCGCATTTCTCACAGAGTACATAAAATGTACATATACTTATATCAGGCTGCTTGTTTTCGTATTTTGACAGAGTAGCCTTTGATATTCCTATCTCCGCTGCAAATTCTGCCTGCGTATACCCAAGCCTCTTTCTGAGCACCTTAAAACTGTATATAAGTTTTCCGGAGGACGTGCTCTTTCTGCCCTCCTTTTTATAACCGAGCATCTTCGACAATGTCGTTCGGTACAGCATTGCAATACTTACCGCAGTCCTCAATGTCATCTCATGCTCCGCTCTCTCGTATGCGCAAAGTGTGCGCTCCGTAAGTTCCAGCAGCTCCGCTGCCGTTCCTGCCCTATACCCTGCTCTTCTACGGCAGATGCGCATGTTTCTCCCTATCTGCCTGAGCAGTGCATCATGCGAAGTTTTCGCTTCCTTCATTCTCATATGCCCTTCCGTTTTTATTAGATAAAAATATTATAAACTAAAGAGCGGCGAGGTTAAAGAATTTTTTATATGAATGTGAAAATTTTGTTAATTATTCAGCCGGCATCAAAATTCCACAAAGCACCAATAGGAAAGATCAATCACATATCAATATCACCTAGAATCGATTATTGATCACAATTGCACGAACTATGTCGATTATCGATAATAATTATTATTTATTTGAATATATTTCAAGCACCATAAACAAACCTACGATTTTCTCAGGAAACAATCAAAACAAAAACGACACTTTGACGACGCTGACTGTAACGCCAAATCTGCGTACTACCGAAAAAAGCAGTCCGTACCGAACTGCTTTTAAGGTTCATCTTATAAAATGTGTCGATACACGCGGCTCCTTCTCAGGCAAACCGTATTCTTTTTTGCCGAGCGCTATGCTCTTTATGAGAAAAGACATATTGTCGGCAAGCGTACGCATCGTCTGCAGTCCTTCAGCGTCCTGCTCCGCCTCCCCCGGCTCTCTGCCGTGGATACTGTTCCAATACTGGCTTGAAGCAACCGGCATCCCGGAGATAGTGAAGAATTTGTTCATCTCGTCAAAGGTTGAGGACAGACCTCCTCGGCGAGCCGCGGCAACGGCAGCACCGACCTTCATCGTTTTATCGAACGGAGTGCTGAAAAACAGCCTTGTAAGAAACGCGATGAGCGTCGCGTTTGCCGATGCATAATAAACAGGCGAGCCTATGACCAAGCCGTCACAAGCCTCGAATTTCGGCGCCGTCTCGTTTACAAGATCGTCAAACACGCATTTACCCGTTTTTGCGCACGACCTGCACGCTATGCACCCTCTTATATCCTTGTTTCCTACATGGATCATCTCTGTTTCGATCCCATGCTTGGCAAACTGTTTCTCCATCTCATGCAGCGCAATATATGTGTTACCCTTCGCATGAGGCGATCCGTTAATAATAAGTACCTTCGTTGCAGTTCCTCCTGACATTATATAAGTTATATAATAATAT
>DVNB01000121.1 GCA_018714695.1 Candidatus Ornithomonoglobus merdipullorum
ATGTTACACACTATGAATAAAAGCTTGGCAGATACGGCAATGGGCAGGGCTTCGGCTGATCTTGTGCTTAAGAACGGGGTCATCGCCGATGTTTTTACGGGGCGGTTCGTCCCCTGCGACGTGGCGGTTAAGGACGGATATATATGCGGTCTGGGCGAATATGACGGCGAAAAGGTCATAGACGTTTCAGGCAAATTCATCCTTCCCGGGCTCATAGACTCGCATTTGCATATAGAATCGTCGATGGTAACACCGCCGCAGTACGCGCTCGCGGCGGTGCCTCACGGGGTCACGACCGTTATAGCCGATCCGCACGAGATAACGAACGTATGCGGCGAGGCGGGACTTGAATTCATGAAAAAGAGCGCGGAGGGACTGCCTCTTGATATCAAATATATGCTGCCCTCCTGTGTTCCCGCGGCGCCGTTCGAGCACGCGGGCGCTGTGCTCACGGCGGAGGACACAAAAAGGCTCGCTGACGGTTTCTTCGGCATCGGTGAGATGATGAACTATCCCGGAATAGTCGCGGGCGACGAGGAGACATTTGCAAAGCTTATAGGCGACAGGATAGACGGTCACGCGCCCGGGCTTATCGGTCACAAACTGGATGCTTACATAAGCGCGGGAATAAAGACGGATCACGAATGCGGCGAGGTCTCGGAAATGCTTGAAAAGATCGGCAAGGGCATGTATATAGCTATCCGCGAGGGCACGCTTTCAAAGGATCTGCACAGGCTGATCTACGGAGTAAATGCCTACACCTTCCGCCGCTGCACGCTCTGCACCGATGACAGGTTCGTGGGAGAGATCATAACCGAGGGCACGATAGATCATATGATCCGCACCTCCATAAGGCTCGGCGCTGATCCGATAATGGCGATAAGCATGGGCTCGATCTGTGCGGCGCAGTGCTACGGTATGCGCGACCGCGGCGCGATAGCTCCCGGATATATCGCCGATCTTATAGTTATAGACGATCCGCACACGTTTACTGTCGAGAAAGTCTACAAAAAAGGAATATTGGTATCCGAAAACGGCTGTCCCCTCTTCGAGGCGCCGCCGCACGGATGCAGCATATCCGAGGTCACGGACACGGTACACCTTCCCCATCTCACGCCCGAGTTCTTCGCCGACGAGCGCGCGGACGAGTTCCCCGCGATAGAGCTCATCCCGAACGCGATAACCACAAGAAAGGTGACGGCGAAAAAGGACGACGGGCTGTCAAAGGTCTGCGTCATAGAACGTCACAAAGGCACGGCAGGACGCGGCATAGGCTACGTGACTAACTACGGCATCAAAAACGGCGCTGTTGCAGCCTCCGTTGGCCACGACTCGCACAATGTGGCAGTTATAGGCGACAACGACGCCGATATGGCGGCGGCGGTGAACGCGCTCGGCAAAAGCGGCGGTATAGCGGTCGTATCGGGCGGAAAAGTCCTCGCGCGGCTCGAGCTTGAGATAGCCGGGCTCATGACGGACAAAAACGCCGAATATGTATTGAACACTCACGAGGAGCTTGAAAAGGCGGCAAAGAGCCTTGGCATAACGGACAGCGTGGATCCGTTCCTGTCTCTCGCGTTCCTTCCGCTTCCCGTGATACCCGAGATACGCATAACTGACAGCGGTCTCTTTGATGTGGAGAAATTTGAATTTATAGGATAATACTTTTATAAAAGGAGAACTACCATGGCTAAATTCGATCTTAACTCGGGATGGAAATTCCACAACGGCGATATCCCCCTTCCCGAGGTAAACAACCATACCGAAACATACATGGCGTCAAAGGCGGGCGGCGCTATAGGCGCGGCAAGCCCCGATTTTGACAAAAGCGGCTGGGAGGACGTTACCCTCCCCCACGACTTTGCCGTGGCAAACCCGATAGAGGAAAAGTACGGTCCCGCACGCGGCTACAAAAAGCGCGGCAAGGCATGGTACTCGAAACGGTTCCGTCTTGACGAGGACGACCGCGACAAGCAGATACTTATAGAATTCGAGGGCGTTACCGGCGAATGTGCAGTATACCTGAACGGTTCGGTAATCGGCAGGAACTACAGCGGCTATAACTCGTTTACCGCGGACGCCACCGATATGGCTGTATACGGCGACAAGGTGAACGATCTTGTCGTATACGTAAACGCCGACCTCATCGAGGGCTGGTGGTACGAGGGCGCCGGTATATACCGCAGTGTTAATCTGTACAAAAAGAACAGGCTGCATTTCGCGCACAACGGCATATTCCATGAGACGATAAAGGCGGATGCCTCCACATGGATGGTATTTTCACATATTACTGTTGAGAACCTTACCGAAAGTGATCAGGCATTCGAGATCGCGGTAAGGCTTTACGACGACGAGGACAATATCGTCGGCAGCGCTTCGGATGAGTTTGACGCTTTCACCTTCTCGAAAAACACCGTCGGCATCGATTTCCTCACCTACAGCCCCAAGCTTTGGGACATCGATGAGCCGAATCTCTATAAAATAACAGCGGAGCTCAAGCAGGACGGTGCGGTCATAGACAGCGAAACCATGATGATCGGATTCCGCACCATAGCGGTGGATTCGGAGCAGGGCTTTTTCCTTAACGGCAGACACGTAAAGCTTTACGGAGTATGCTGCCATCAGGATCACGCCGGAGTCGGCGTGGCTGTGCCCGACGAGGTGAACGGCTACAGGATAAGGCTTTTGAAGGATATGGGCGCAAACGCCTACAGAGCCGCGCACGGCAACGCGTCAAAGGCGATACTTGACGCATGCGACCGCTGCGGCATACTTGTGATGGACGAGAACAGACAGTATAACACAGCCGAGACGGACGGCTTGAAGCAGGTACGGGATATGGTCATGCGCGACAGGAATCACCCGTCGGTGGTCATGTATTCCCTCTTTAACGAGGAGCCGCTTCAGGGAACATACACGGGCAGAAAGCTCGCGATGCGTCTCAAGGGCGCGGTCGAGGAGCACGACTGCACACGTTTCACGCTCGGCGCGATGAACAACGGGCTTCTTGACGAGGACGGCGCATATGACATATGCGATATCACGGGAATAAATTATCAGACCAATATGTATGACGAATTTCACGAAAAATTCCCGGAGCTTCCCGCCGTCGGCAGCGAGAACTGCAGCGCGTTCATGACACGCGGCTGCTATGAAACGGACCACAGCAAAAATGTTATCGATATGTTTGACAGTGAATGCGCATCGTGGGGCAACACGTACCGCGACGGATTTTTACAGATCAAAAAGCGCGATAACATAATGGGATACTTCGTATGGACAGGCTTTGACTACCGCGGTGAGCCTACGCCGTTTGCGTACCCGTCGGTCTCAACGCAGTTCGGCATACTGGACACCTGCGGCTTTAAGAAATCGGCATATTATCTGAACAAGTCCTTCTGGACCGATGAGCCGGTAATACACATAGTTTCCCACTGGAACTATGTGGACGGCAGCGTGCACGACATAACCGTATTTACAAACTGCAAAACGGCAGAGCTTTTTGTAAACGGAAGATCAATCGGCAGATCAAACGTCTCCGAGGACAACACCGCTGTATTCCCCGCGGTTTCGTTTGAACCGGGCGAGATCACCGCTGTAGGCGACGGAACGGTAAAGGATACTGTTTACACCCACGGCGCGGCCGCAGCCCTTGAGACAGAGTGCTCCTCGGCAGAGGCGCGCGTGTCAGACGCGGTGTGCGTTAACGTAAAGGCTGTCGATGAGAACGGAAGGTTTGTGCACGATGCCGGCGAGCTGATCTCGTTCACAGCCGAAGGCGGCACGATAATAGGTGTGGGCAACGGCGATCCCAATTCGCATGAGGCGGACAAAGCGTCCGAAAGAAGGCTGTTTAACGGACTCTGCCAGGCGATAGCCGCCCCCGACGGCAGCGCCGACACAATGACCGTCACGGCAAAGACAGCATCCGGGATCACTTCATCGGTGAGCATACCCGTAAAGCCGTATGACGTTCCCGTCATCGGATCGGTAACAGAGAGATATATAACAAAGTGGAGACGCACTCTTGACCTGTCGGAGGAGTACCCCGACTACAAGGCGGAGATCTCCGACAGCGACATGAACACATGGGTGATAGCCGAGGCAGGCACGGGTCAGGACAGCATATTCGAAGGCAAAACAGGCTATGCTATGTATAAGACAACTACAGAAGCGGCACCCGGCGAGCGCATAATATTCCGCGAGATAACCGGAAGCAGCGTGGACATATACATAAACGGCGAGCAAGCCGCATCAGCGCCCAGCGATTACGGCAAGCGGTTCGAATACGTATCGGAAAACGGCGGCACTCTTGATATAACGGTAGTCATAAAGAGCGGCTCGACAGACCGCGGCGCAGGAATAAGCAAGCCGGTCGTTGCGGCAATAATGTGACGGGGCTTTGCCCCGTCACCCTTGAAAGGAGACGGTAATATGGTATATCCATTCATGACTCTTAACGACGGCACTGAAATAGTTCACTCCGAAATGAAAGAGAACGGCAGTGTCAAGGTATACATGGAACGCCCGGATGAACGACTCGGCTTTTGTCATGCGACATGCTGGCTGCCGCTGTACAAATGGGAGGATATTGACGGCTTTTCCGATGAAGATATAAAAAAATTGAATGAGCTTATAGAGTCAATGGCTCATTTGATAATGGAGTTTTCGCAAGAGGGAGGTTTTCAATGTGCCTCAAATCTTTAGATTCGGACCATACTGGGTTTATTTCTGGACAAATGAGAGCAAGCCTTTAGAGCCGATACATGTCCATATTTCCGAGGGAAAACCCGCCCCTAACGCCACTAAGATATGGATCACCAGGACCGGAAAATGTCTTGTATGCAATAACAATTCACGTATCCCCGGTAGAATTCTTCGAAATATGGAAAGAATGATCGAGGCTCGCAGTAAAGAGGTTATTGAAAAATGGTACGATTACTTCGGTGAAATAAGCTATTATTGCTGAGCCTTAGAAAGGATGTGAAACACATGACACTGCCAAATGATCCGGCAATACTCTTGAGTGTTGTAAATACCAAACTCCGCGACTTCTATCCGTCTCTTGACGCGCTCTGTGACGATCTCGGAACAGATAAGGATTCGATAGAGGAAAAATGCCGCACGATCGGCTATGAATATGACGAAATGCGGAATCAATTCATTTGATAAAGTGTATTAATGCAAATTTAGCACACTTAAAGTAATAAGTTGTGCATTGTTAGGTTTATTAATCGCATGTTTAATATATTTAAAGGAGATAATTCATGCTTGAGACAGAATTTAAAGCGATGCTTACAGAGGAACAGTTTAACGCACTCCGCTCCATGTTTGATTGGTATCATGTCATAGAGCAGACCAACAGCTATTATGCCGACTCTTCAATGCTGCTAAAGCAGCATGGGATAACGCTGCGAGTACGCACGATAGACGGTTTAAGCAGGATACAGGTCAAGGTACACAAAAACGCTGACAGCCCGCTCCAGATATGCGAGGAAAACGAGTTTGAAACAGACGCGATCCCGGAGAGCTTTACCGCTGAGGAAACAGAAAAGCTCACCGGCCTCCATGTCCAGGCATCGCTTCTCGGCTCGCTTACGACACACAGATACAGCCTTATGTACTGTGACGGCGTAGAGATATGTCTTGACAAAAGCGACTATCTGGGCAAGACCGACTATGAGATCGAGATAGAGTATACAGGTGAGATACCGCAGGAGCTTAAAGCAAAGCTCGCCGGTGCGGGGATAGAATTCAAGGCTGCCGCCGTCGGAAAGATGACACGATTCATGCAGCGTCTGAACGACGTTATCCACGGCGCGGAGTGAGACGATCTGAGCAGACGCGGGTGCTCCCCTTCCAGTATCATCCTCATAAGATCCTTTCCCGCAGCTGCCCATAAAAGCGGCTGTCTGCCGCATATAGTATGCGCTCAGGCAGCCGCTTTCTTCATCTTATTATTGTCTCTATGCAGTTATATCATCCTGCACTATTCAATGTTACAACAGCATTGACGGCATCCCAGCTGACATACAACTCCAATTCCTCAGCAACTGCCCTCACCGGAACATATAAGATATCGTCAACAAATCTTGCGCAAACCTCCAACGGTACATAAAAACCGGTATCTTGATTTTTCCTCATACCTGTCAAATTCGGCAATATTTCCAGAACCGTGCCATTCCTTGATATAGTAGCCACATATGTTTCCTCGTTGAAATCCACATAACATCCTACATCCGTAAATACCGATACAGGCACGAGCAGTCTATCATTGTACAGTATACATTGGCAGCTAAAAGCTATCCCAAGCTTTTGCTGTTATGCGCTTATTATACCATAGTCAAAAACAAATTTCAATTTTTTACGCAAAAAAAAATTTATATATCTTTCTCTTTCTCGTTACTATTTATCATCGTCACCAAACCAAGCTGCCGCGCCGCCCGCCTCGGTGCCGCGCGCGCCGCGGAGCATGAGAAACAACGTAAGCGTAAAAGCCGCCGCGATCAGCAGTATCGCCGTTACGGTTATTTTCTTTGAGCTTATCATATAGCATCACCCTATGACATATATTCGCCGTTGTACGGCACGAGCACGGCATTGCTTACGCCCCCGCAGTCGGATACCTTGTTTACAAAATCCGTATCGCTCTCTCTCACGCGCACCTCGTAGGTCAGCTCTATCCCGGACTTCGTTACGGATTTCGAGCGCAGCAGGCTCTTTTTTGCCTCTGCCTTTATCAGCTCTCCCGCCGCCTTTTCCGTGTCGCCGTCCATTATCCTCCGGCATTCCTCCGCTGTTATCGGCGTGCTCTCCTTGGAGCACAATCCGCCTATCTTCGATTTCTTTTCCAGACGCATAAACGATGTGTCGCTGCCGTAATACCTTATCCGGAACTTTTCCCTGTTGTTTACCCCGTCCGTTTTTTCCCGCAGCACCTTGTCCTTATAATTATCAAAATATAAGCTCTTTACGAGATACGTCCCGTCCTCGCCGCTGTGCGGATCGCGCTCCGCCACTGCCTCAAGCCGCGTCCTGAGCCGCGTAATATCCGCAAGATTTATCCTATGCTTGCATTCATGTCTGAATTTCATAATGCCGCCTCCTTGATCTGATACTAAATTTACATGATTTGATCTTGATTTAACATTATTATAGACGCGGTAAATTAAAATAAGATTAGAAAATAAAAAAAGTCGGCATCACAGCCCGCTGTGCAGACCGCAATGCCGATTCGCATCAAAAATATTTATCTATAACGCTCCGCGCCGCGTCGTTGTCATCAGATACGCACATCACTGCGCAGTTCCCTCTTACCTCGACAAGCGCGTTTTCAAGCTTCGGCATTTCCTCCGGGATATAACCCTCGAAATCTCTCTTGCGCTTTTCTATACGCTTTCTGAGTTTCTCCGCTATCTCCTCCGCCTTCTCCGGCGAGTCCGTCTCGAATGCCGCGAATTCCTCAGCCGTGCCGCCGCCGCCGGTGCAGACGATACCCGCGAGCGCGTCACCTTCGGCAAGCTCGAATATCCGCGCGGCAACCGTGTCGTTCACCTTCGAAAGCTTGTCCCTGAAC
>DVNB01000122.1 GCA_018714695.1 Candidatus Ornithomonoglobus merdipullorum
ATCTATACCCGATTTACGATAGAAATAGGTATTGATCACATCCCGCCACTCCACTGCATTGGCAAGCTGCATAGAAAGCCTTTCTCTCACTCTCTCGAACACATCCAGGTCAAGCCTGCCTTCGAGTTCATTCCATTCATCAATAAACCGTTTTACATCCTCGACTCCCTCGAAATGCGTATTGTATATATGCTGTATGACCGTCTCACCGGTCTTCAGCACATATGTGTACGGAAGGTGATGAAAAAACAATATGAGCTCTTCCGGACATGTCTCAATATTGTTGTATAACTCCGTCAACGGCGCACTGTACTGCTCTGTATAGCGAGTCCCGCCGCTTGTCCTGTCAACACCGAGCCCGTCGCGGTCGGCATAATGATATGTGCCCCATCTGCTGTATTCAAAGCTGTCAACATCCGGTCCGTAATGATCTGACTTTGCGACCATCCATCCCACCCCCAACGGCGCAGTATATTTTTCGTAGGTGTGCCATGATACCATGAGCATCTCCGATACGGTCTCGATCACCTTTCTGTCATATCCGAACGTCTGTATTATCCATTCCTCCGCGATCTCCTCCGCGGTAATCGAGGTGTTAAAGCTCAGCCTGCCAAAGCCGTAAAGATTCGCCGCCGCAAGATCGTGTCCTGTCCAATTATAATCGTCACCCGTATTGCAGACGGCAGCCATGCCGCAGAGCTTATTCCCGTACGCTTTTCCGCATATATAGTCGGCAACGGTATCTTTATCAGGATTTATGCACATCTTAAAATCAAGTATCTCCTTGAACCATGGGAGCAGATAGCACAGATCTCTCTGCTGCCCGGTATACTCCTGCGCTATCTGAAACTCGATCATCTCATTCGTGTCCCGCATCGCCCCAAACAGCGGTGATACGGGTTCACGCACCTGAAAATCCACAGGTCCGTTCTTGATCTGCAGAATAACGTTATCGTCAAAACAGCCGTCAAGCTGTTTGAAATAATCATAACCTGCACGCGCTCTGTCCGTTTTTCTGTCACGCCAGTCCTGATGACAATTATATACAAAGCAGCGCCATATGATGATCCCTCCGTATGGCTTCAGCGCACGAGCAAGCATATTCGCACCCTGCGCCTGATCCCTGCCATAGGTGAAGGGTCCCGGACGCCCCTCCGAATCCGCCTTGACCAAAAATCCGCCCAAATTCGGCAGAGCCTTATATATATCCGACGCAGTCCTTGCCCACCATTCTGCGACCCGCTCATCGCAAGGATCAGCCGTATCCATTCCGCCTATGTCTATCGGTGCCGCATAATCGATACTGATAAAAAGCTTTATTCCGTAATCGTCAAACAGTTCCGAAAGCCGTCTGAGCTTTTCGAAATATGTATCGGTTATAAACAACGCCGCCCTTTCATCCACATTGACATTGTTTATAACAACTGAATTTATACCTACAGATGCAATAAGCCGCGCATAATCATGCGTTCTCTCGTTTATAAGTATTTCCCCGTCCTTGAAAAAGAATGATCTGCCGGAATAGCCGCGTTCTATCGAACCGTCGGTATTGTCCCAATGATCAAGCATACGCAAAGGCGCATCGGGGCTGAACCGTTCCGAGATCCCCGTTATATCCTTTCCGCAGCGTATCCTTCGCACCAGTTCGAATGCACCCCAAAGGACTCCCTGCACGCTCTCCGATCGGATCGTTATGACTCCGCCGTTCTCCTCTATCGTGTATGCCTGTACATCCGGATCGGTATAGGACCCTCCATTACCCGCAAAAAGATATATCCCTCCTTCCGGAGGCACTGATGCATGCCTGATCTCGGGCTCGCTTCCGCTCATGACCGCTATCGCGTCTCTGAGCTCACATACTGCCGTTAGCACCACTCGACTGTATGAATTGTAATATACAGCTCCTATGTTTGAAAAATCTGCCTTAACCGGCTTACAGGTGAGCCAAAGCCCGGAATAATTCATTATTATCCCTCCAATTCGAGATTATACATATATATAATACATCATTTATCGTATTTTGAAAATTATCAAATTAACTGAGTTATGCTATAAAACTAAAATATTACATACCAATCTCTCCGCAAGGTCGTTTATGATATGTTACAGATACGACAAGGGACTGTTGCAAATGAGCGTTTTTAAGCGCTCATTTGCTCAGTCGCCGTACTTTATACAGGAATTTTACTTTTAATGGGAATGTAGACCGTTTTTAGGGTACATCAATAAAAGAGAGACGCAGGAGCAATATTAATGGAAACACAAGGATCCTGTCTTGTGGTGCATAAAGCAACTCGCTGCCGAATGCCGCATCAATTACGATCAGAAAAATGAGCTGCTATGGCGCAGACAGATTCTGACCGAAGCCTATCTTGAACAGAAACTTATAAAAAGAGCTGCATGGGGCTTAACCGAAATGAGAGAAGAACATGTTCTTGATTATTGGGTGGTCAAATATCCGTTTCAGCTTCTGATCATCGGAAATGACAATACCGTATATGATGTGACTATATTCACATATAATACCGTTAATTCGCTCATACTCACATATCATAGAATATTGAGCGGCTTGATCCCTAACGGCATTTCGGATGATACAATTCACATTGCTGTCGTTAAGGATAAGCAAGCCGATACTCTCAAGCTCTTCATCCCTGATAATGACAATTATGATTATAAATGGAGTATTGACATCATTACCGATAAACTTGGGCACGGCGATAACGGCATCGATTGCTGGCTTACTATGGAGTCAGCTCGTTCAGAAAAGCTCAAGAAAAAACTGTTATATATTAGTTGAAAAGCAGGAGGAGCATGTATTAAGTCTCGAAGATGAAATTATGTCTCTTGTAACATGATATTTTCTACAATTTCAGACCACGAAAATAATATAGATTTTTTTTCGAACGCGGTTTTATTTTTTACACAAATTCCTTCAATCCGTTTTCGGGATTTTAAAGGGATTTTGCACACTTGTTCCACGTCTCAAAAACGTCGAGCAAAAAAGCGCAGGAAACCATGTCGGGCTCAATTCGGTCAGAAAGGAGGACGATACCGTTGAGTAAATACAACCTCGAAATTTCTATATTGACTGCGCTTTTGCCGAACGGGATCTTGCTGCCGCATGCCTTAACGACCATCACTGATAATCAAGCGTATCTGCGCTCTGTGCTGACAAGATTGAAACATGCTGGACTCGTGTCAGACCGTAACAGAACATTGAAGGCCACCAAAGCCAAGTACAACATACGATACTTTGAACTTCAGTCAGCTGCCCTGCCGTGGCTTAAAGAACATTTAGACATTGACTGGATATCGTATTTACCCGATCCACTGCCTTCATACGCTGTGTCATCTGACTACAGCAATAGCAAGCTCATTCGGCTCCTTAACAGCAGAACAGCTGAGACTGTATTCTGCCAGTTAAATATACCCTCTTGCCGTGATGAGACTTGTCATGTTGGAGAGCAGAAATGAAAATTGAAAGCCCCGATACAAGACTGTAAAAACCGATGTAAGAATGTGAACGAACCTGTTTCTGATACATCAATAGCAGAAAATAAAGGAGCAAATATGTATTTTCATTCCTACAGCATTAATGATACATTCAAACTGAGTCCTACAGAAATCGGTCAATACCAATTATTAGTGCGTTTAGAAAATAAAAGTTGGTATAAAG